>JAPKEY010000051.1 GCA_028821815.1 Candidatus Poseidoniales archaeon
CTGAGATACCTGCAACACGGGCCCATCCAAAGAATGTCGTGTAGTAATCAGGCTTGTGGAATCCAACTGCATTGAGAAGAGTACCAGATGCAATGTCGACATTTGCATTTGGATTGCTAATCTTGGGATTTTCGCTGAGAACTTTTGGCGCGACAACGCGCAATGTCTTGACCGTCTGGAAATTTTTATCATCCGGGCAGATTTCTTCACCGAGTTTGAATTGTGCAGCAGCCCTTGGGTCTTCTGCACGTAGTACAGCATGACCAAATCCGTAAATGGGCCGCCGAGCAGCCAATTCCTTGCGTACAAACGATTCTACTTCGGCCTCATCGGATGTACCAATACGCTGCACAAATTCAAGGCAAGATTGGTTCGCACGCCCATGCAGTGGACCTGATAGTGCATTCATTGCACTTGAGATTGAAGCGTAAAGGCTAGCCCATCCACTGGCCACTGCTTTTCCTGTAAATGTGGAAAGGTTGCCGCCACCATGATCCATGTGAAGGACGAGGAATACTCGAAGAGTACGTATCATACGTTCTGCATCTACACCATCCATCCCGAGTAGATGAACAAAATTTTCGACCATTCCTTTTTCCGGCTCGCTAGCTACTTCAGGTAATCCACGGCCACCGCGCAAACGAAAGACAGTGGCCATCAGTTCAGGCATTCGCGAGATGAGATTCAGGCCATCTGCTCGAATATCACCGGTTGTTTCAGCAACACCAAGTGCCTGGATTCCAATACTCAACCAATCCATGGGGTGTCCTGAACTGGGGGTTAAAGATTCTAAAACACGAAGCGCACCTGTTGGAAGGCGGGTAGCACGTTGTGCCAATTCATGACGGAAGTCCTGTGACTCCTGCCGATTTGGCAATCTCTTTTCAAATAGCAAGAAAATGACATCCTCGGGGTCCATGTCTGCCAAATCACCGACAGGGTAACCACAGTAATGGACTCCTTTCTTGGGATCGACGAATGAAGTTCGGCAAGTTCCAACAGGAACACCACGTAGACCGGTGTCGAGATGGTCCTCAGTGACCTCAAAGAGGACTTCCTTACCGTTCTCTTCGCTCATGTTCACTCCTCGGTCTTCGCGAACGGAGGGTTCGGTATAAGGGCAAGGGTTGGGTGTATTACATACAGAATATCGAAAACGGAGACCCTAGTCGTCCCACCCATGGGCAAGCGAGAACCGTGGTATTCCCGTGGTGTCCGATTTGAATGCCAACCGGATTGCGGCAAGTGCTGTGACCAACCCGGAGGTGTCGTGTTTCTAGCTCCACATGATGCTGAAAGGCTTGCTACACATCTTGAGATGCCGGTGCAAGATTGGTTGGACAGAGATTGTCGAAGAAGTAACAATGGTCGATACGTTCTACGCTCACGCCCTGAAGATGATGTCTGTATCTACCTCAGTGAGGACAAAACGTGCAGTGTGTATGAGGCCAAACCCGACCAATGCTCGGCTTTTCCATGGTGGAATGAAAATATGGCTTCAAATCGATCTTGGCACAAGACAGTTCAACTGTGTCCGGGACTACGTCAACCAGATTCGAAAACGATTTCATTGCCGGTTATCCAAGGACACTTGGACAAGGATCGTGTTGCCGAGAAAGGTTTCAGAAAATTGGATTGAGGGGTTAGGGCAGTTATCCTTGAATACCCCCCCCCTTTAATCGAACCATGGAGAATGGACCCAAATTCACCTTGATTGGCTCTGGAATTGTCACCCTCATTGCAATCGTAATTGCCATAGTTGGTGTAATTGACACCATGGAGATTGATGTTGAGGAATATTCAATTTTCAAAGGTACTGATGGGGAAGTTGAAGTGGTCAAAGGTGGAACATACACCGTTTTCGTGAATGACGAATTCACCTGCCAGCAAACAGAAATATCAGTGGCTGACGATCTCTATGAATATTTTGAAGCCGATTGCGACTCAATTATGGATGAAGAAGGGTGGAGGGCAATAGGAGTCTTCTACACCGACACGAATGGAAATTTGGATGTGCAATCAAATCATGAAATCCTAATCATCGACGATATGACATATCTGGAAGAAGGTGCTTGGTCTGTATTGGGTGGTTGTTGCTTTGTCTGTATTGGCTTAATTGGTCTAATCATTGGAGCCGCCTGGGCCTATTCAAGTAAGCCTGTCACCCAGATGGTAGTAATGCCGCAAGGAGTTCAACCGCAGATGCAAGTTCCAGTCGCCCCTGGATATACACCTGGAAATTTGGTCATCACTCAACAGGAAGAAGAACCCGGCGCTTGAGAGGCCATAGAATGGCCATCTGAGGCTCACTGTAGTCTGGAATGAGGACTGGGATATCAGTTGCCTGAATCAGGTCACCAGGGTCGAATTCATCGATAGGGGGGGCATATTCTCCTGCACCCAGTTCCTGTAACTTATCGAGATGTCCCTCGATGGCCAACATCCGATCGGTAAACGATACCAATTCGTCAGAAGATGCTGAATTAACACGCCTCGAGATATGATGAATTTCTCGATTTAATTCTCTCAACTCAAAGCGATGCTCATGAATGATGCTTTCTAAGTGTTCTAGCGCTGAGTCGGTCAAGGCATCTATGTTCTGGCCGACTGGAATTTCAGGGGCGCTGGTAGACTTTGAACCTCGTTCTGCGATTTCTTCTAGATGTCCACGCAAGGTATCTGCTGTGAGAGATTCTGCTGCCTCTAGTGACGAGGGAAGAGTGATTTCAGGAGGAATGTAATCATCGGTTACTGCCATTCTTTCACTGATGATTTCAGCACGATGTTCGGCCGGTTCAGGCAGTACTGCATCGAGTATTTCTGAAACTATTTGTGCGCCACGAGCATCGGTATCCATCTCATCTTCTACGATGTGATCGGTCATGGTTGGTGGCTCACCAGAAAGCAATGTTCGGACATCGGCTGCGCCCATGATTAAGGCTCCAGAATCCAAGGCGAGGCAGACGGTTTCAAAATCGGCTTTCACCCGACTCCATTGCCCTCTACTACGACTTACCATGACCTGGAGTTGTGGGTCGGTAAGAGATACACCGCGCGACAGTGTATTGCGTCTAAGCATCAGTAGCATCGTCGCTTCAGATGGGGTGCCAAGTTCAACATGAACCCCGGATGAAATTGCTTGACGAAGTCGACCGATCGGGAGTGAATCTGCAGCCAATCGTCGTGAAGAGGTCAGAATAACTTGTGCACCAATGTCGATTGCCCAACCGACAATGTTTGCCAGAATTGCTGCACCACTCGGACGCATTAGAATGCGGTCGGCATCGTCGATGAGGAGTGTGCTGGCATACAGGAGTAGATCATCCCACCCATCGGGAAGATGTTCAGGAAATGTTTCAGCTGTAATGAGCCGCACATCGCGGTCAGGAATACTCGCATGTAGAGATTCCCCGGTTGCCCACAGCAAGTGACTCTTACCAGTTCCCGATGTACCATAGATTAGGAGTGGATTCAAGCGTCGACCCGGATAATCAATGACCTCGTTGGACGCCTGTGTGGCAATTCGATTCGATGGACCTTCTTGCCAACGAGCAAAATCTAGGCCTGAACGCTCGGTGAGATATGGTGGCCAATGACCAGCATATTCCATTGAAGAGGGGGCTGGCCCGGGATCGGATATTTGCGGACTTCCCAATTCAGCACCACTCAGAGGTTCAGCTGGGTTTAAGCCCCTGTGCTGATCCAATACCTCTCGCCAAATGGGAACGATTGGGTCTCGTGATGAGGGTCCATCCTCTCCTATGACCCAACGAGGCGTGTCTGCGGGTAACTTCGATTGTTGTGGATCTAGATTCAGGGGGCTACCCTCTAGAATACGGCCCCTCATCGCTTCAAGTCGGGCGTGAACCGTCTCGGCATAATCGGTTTCATCACCACTGAGAATTGACAGTCGCTCCAAAGGAGAAGGCGCATTTGCAGGTAAATCATGCCGAGCCGCGAATCTTGCCTCAGCACGCGCACGTTCTCGGATGGAAATATGGTCAAGCAGGGTACTCTTGCCCTCAGAATCGGGGGGTTTGCGGCTGGATTCACCGAGAAAACGGCGACTGCGCTCCATCGCATCTCGAAGCGGAGTGCGGATGACCGTCATTTTTCAGCCTCCTTGAGAGCGACTAGGGCCCCATCTGGATCAACCTCAAACATGTCTACAATCGATTGGATTTCCACACCCCGTGCTTCTAACTTGCGTAGTCGTTCCCAAATTGTCACTTGAGAACTCCCCCGACCAGAAAATGCATTCCCCATCGCTCTGACTGCAGATTTTTCTGTTTCCGCTAACCGCCCTGTCAAGTGCTGTGTTCGTTGAGATCGGCTGCTGGCCTCTCGCACCGCTGTGTTCGAACTCAATGGAGGGGTGGCTTCGGATAAGTCACCACCGGCAGCAGCACGACTGGCAGCACTCATACCAATAACGCGCATATCAGGACCCGTTTCATAATGAACACCTGGTTCGATAATTCGGGCTCTACTTGCTGCAAAATCGAGTTTGTTTCTCTCGGTAATCACTTCTCCGGGAATGATCACCTTGGCTTCGACATCTCGGGCACGGGTTGCAGCCAAATCCATTCCTTCTTTTTCAAATCGGTTCCCATCTTCTGTGATTATTTCACCTACGTCTGTGGGATTCAAATGAATGAGCCCATCTTTGGGAGAAGATGTTCGTCGGATCTTCCGTGCGATATTTCCGCGGTGGTTGATGGTGGGGGGTTTCGGGTCCTTCGGTAATTCAGGGATTATTTCGGGCACAATTTCCTCATCGATTTCTGGCTCAGGTTCAACTTCAACAACAATTTCAGGTTGCACGGTTGGTACTTCATCATCACCGCGATTTGCTGAGGGGACTGTGGCCCATTCAGGCAATTGTTCATCTGTTGAATCGATTGAATCCACAGTGTCAGTAACCTCTTGAATTTCAGATTGGCGTTCTTCACGCCAAGCATCAACTACACCACTAATCGACCACCGATTGTCGGATTCAGTGACTTCCGGGGCAGTAGTGGGTTGAGGGGTGTGGACAATGGGTTCGGGAATCTCAATTGCAGACCAATCATCCGAACAAAATGGATGGCCTTCTAGTCTGGCAGGCCTCTCTGCCCAATGACTCACTCGTGCACCATCGAGAATGTCAACCTCGCGCACAAGAATGGCGCGTTGACGGGGGGTGAATACATCGAGGTCCACGGGTAGGAGTAGAAGATGCTCATCAGAGGTAATCGAATCGACAAGGAAGCGAATCAATTCGAGCGAACGATCAAACCCATGCAATCCAGAGAGATATTCGAGGCCATCGAGAAGGATGCACGCTCGATTTGCACCGAACAAGAAACCATCGATCTTTCGTCGTACTTCTTCCAATGTGGCATTACAAATATTGTCACCATCCACCTTTTCAGTCAACCATGTGGTCACAGGTATTGGTAACCCAACTTCATCTTCCAACCGATTACCAGGGATTCGTGAGATCACCAACAGAGGGTGACCAATCCGGCCGAGGTGAGCTGCCATCAACATCACGGCACCAGGTGTTTGTGTATCGATGAGTGCGACCATGCCCGGCAACAATTCTGAGCCGGGGTGGAATGGTAGCGGGGGAAGTTCAGTGGATGGCGCATCGACTTCGACCTCACCATCTGGCATCCATGCATCGAGGCGTTTCCATTGCCGGCGCTTTCTTTGACGTCGATGCCACCATGCTTCAGCTTCGAAATCTTCACTCCAAGGCAGAACTTCACCCTCCTCCAAATGTAAAATCGCAAGTGGGTGCAAACTCTCAATTAAATCGAGATCGATTCCGTCATGTCTAGACAATTGACTGCCCTCTAGAGATGCGGCCTCCTGTAGGGCACCCAGGGCTGCATGGCCAGAAAGCATCGAACCCTCTGAATCTTCATACAACACCATTGAAGGGGTTCCTTTCCGGACAGTAATTTGCCCAACAGCGCCACCAAGCGCACCTGCTTCGCAGCGAATATATCCTGATTCGGAACGCTTCTGCATATCGACTAGGAGAAGTTCGAGAACACCTGCGCCACCGCGCCGTGTTTCGTTAACTTCCCCAGTTGGTAGTTCGACCATCTGCTCACCGACGCTGTGCGTCGTCTCTAACGCCTCTTGAATCAACCGCCCCCCCAAGGGGGCGGAACCATGTTTACAAGTGACTCTCCAAAACGCCGTGATATTCAAGCAGGAGATGCGATTCGAGGAGAATGGGGCCTTTCCGTGAAACTATCGGAACAACAATCCAATTGGCTTGATGCAGGTATTGAACATTTCAACGCAGGTCGGTTTTGGCATGCGCATGAAGATTGGGAATATCTTTGGAAATCACTCAAAGGAAATGCCAACCAGGAACTCATCGATGGTGTCCAAGGCATCATCCAGGTTGCAGCAATGCTATTGAATCATGAACGAAAGAAAGTTCGGGGTGTCACCAATCTATGGATCAAGTCAAGTGCCAAGTTGAAGCCAGTAATAGTGGGTCTATTTGGCATTGACATTGCCAGCCTATATGCAGATTCAGAACCATTTCATCGAGATGTTGAAGATTTTTTATTGGATGCGAGTATCGTACAAATCAAGCAACAATCTTGAGAGGGGTAACGCTGTGCGCGATGCATGGTCGTGGCACCAGCGGATGCGATTTTGCTTTCTGAAACCGAAGTTGCCGATTCATGGATTGATTCCAAGCGAGTTTGGATGCAGGGTGCGTTTTATTTTGTCCTAACCACCATCACTTTTTCCATAATCGCAAAATTGAGCATTATTCAATGGAATCATGCCACTCTAATCATTGTGATGGTGACCCTCAGTATCGTGATTCTAAGTTTTCGAAAAATTGACATCGCAAGAAATCAATTGGATTTCATCGCCATCTCCACTGGCCACCCCTGGCATGATTCAGAAGGCGTTGGTCACACAACAGTGTTTGTTCTTAGTGAAGAGAAATGGGTTGATTTAGAGGCTGATGTTCGTATCGCCACCACCAGAGATCCAATGTTTGATCTGACCCTGTTAAGAGATGGTGGTTCGGAAGGCAAAATTTTAGCCCGTTGGAGTGGTGAAATAGACCCAAGGATTGTGGCAATGGTCAATATGGCTCAAGCCTTAGCAAATGCACAAGACCGAGGCGAGGATGAGGTTGATTCTTTCGAGGAAGCTCGCGATCGTGAAGATACGGGTGAAGGGGTTCTTGAACGTGAATGGATGGATACAGAGGAAGGTTCAATCGATTATGAACCAGGGGCGATTCTTCGGGCCTTCAAACGTTCAAATGAGTCTGAATAGACAAAGTTGTGAATGCAATCTTTAGATGCGATTCAAAGTAACCCCTAAGACAATATGCGGGCCTATACGCAAAACTCATGATGAGTTGGCGGGAACGGCTGGAAGTTCTTCCATCGGAACAACGTATTTTGGTTGAAGGTGGAAGCTTATCGCAACGGTTTTCCAAGCGACCACTGACTCTAACACACCCGGCGATAATTGGCGGATTCTACGGATTTCTTGTCTCAATGGCACTATTGCTACCCTATGGTTACGAAAATGGTTGGACTCAAGATACGATTCGGGATTTGGCATTCCTCAGTGTATTGTTGATGCTAATTCTCGCCATTACGGGACACTTTTCACTCATCATTGCTCAAATCTTGAAACGACCTCCCATCTCTTTGCGAAGAGATTTGGTCTACCCCATGCCATTCATTGGACTCACCATACTCAGTGTGATGCTGGTCACCGGGTTAGAATCGGAAATGTCGGAGGACATCTCAACTTGGGTTCGATACATCGGGTGGATTCTGCTACTTACACCAGGACCTGTTTATGTTCATCTGTCTTGGGCACCCCGCTGGAGATTGCTGTGCCGTTTGGAAGAGGGATTGGATCCCTTTGAAGGTGAGATGCCATCGAAATCTGTAACAGGCACCCTAGAGAATGGCGAAGATTCCGATATGGAAATGGCCATTGAAGATATCGAAGATGACCCACCCCTACTCCACGTTGCAGATGGCGAAGAATAATCAGATGAGGCCAACCTTTCGGCCTGCTGATTCATATCCAGCTAGAATACTGTCCAATTGTTCATCAGATAGTCCCGCTGACAACTGATTTCTGACTCGTGCTGCATCTCGAGCAACCATCGGGAAAACGATGGCTCCGGCAACAATGCCCTCGTCTCTGAGGGCAGATACGAGACCTTTTGCAATACGACTTTCACCGCACATGACTGGGATTATCGGTGTCGTTGAAACGCCCAAATCAAAACCAAGATTGGCCATTTCTGCACGGAATCGATGTGTATTGGACCAAAGGCGTGCATGGTGTTGTGGTTCATCCATCAACACTTCAACCGCAGCTTTCTGAGCCGCTGCCACACCAGGGGGTTGACTTCCAGAGAGCAACCATGAGCGCGAATGATTCAGTGCATGCATACGCATTTGTGCGCTTCCTGCAACAATACCACCCTGAACACCGAGCGCCTTGGAGAAAGAGCCAATTTCAAAATCCACGCGCCCTTGCAATCCAAAATGATCGACGATACCAGCGCCACGTTCACCCAGGACTCCTTCACCGTGGCAATCATCGACGAATACCATCGCATCGTGCGCTTCGGCCAATTCCGTGATTTCATCCAATGGACATATATCGCCATCCATTGAAAATACCCCATCTGTAATGATGAGTTTTCGTTCCGCGTCAGCATGATCCTTGAGGGCACGCTCTAAACCGCCCATGTCATTGTGTGGATATACGGCCCGCTGAGCCTTTGTCAGGCGTACACCATCGATGATTGAACCATGGTTTAATTCGTCTGAAATAATTACATCTTGTTTGCCCTGTACAAGCGTTGGAATCAAACCGACATTGGCCGTGTACCCTGCACTATAGATGAGGCTGGCCTCGACACCTTTGAATTTCGCAACCGCTTCTTCAGCAGCTAGATGGATGTCCATTGTCCCAGAAATGGCTCGTACTGACCCACTTCCAGCACCGTACTTTTGTGTCGCTTCAATCATTGCAGCAATGACCTTTGGATGGGTTGTCAAATTTAGGTAATTGTTCGCTGACAGCATGATCATCCTTTGACCATCGACGGTGCATTCTGGCTCACTGGCACTTTCTAGAGTCGGAGGTTCCCAATTGAGACCACCTGCAA
>JAPKEY010000052.1 GCA_028821815.1 Candidatus Poseidoniales archaeon
CGTGGCCAGTACTGGGTGAAAATGAAACTCCAGAAACAACTGGCCCACCTCTGGATACCGTCCTTGAGAATCTAGATGATGATCGAATGGATATTCTTGACACGATTCTACGTTCATCCATGGTTGCAACTGAAATGCCTCTGGCTGATGCTCTGATGCAATTGCGTCAGTGGGAGCACCTTGCGCGCAATCAGTTGGCCGATTCAAAAGGGGCTGGCCAACTGTTTTCACCACTGGAAATCCCAGAAGATTGGTGACTCAATCCATCCATTCAACACTAGGTGTAACCTGTACCCATTCGAGAATGCGACGTTTGTTTTCCGCCTCGGACACAGCAATCATTGCAACTCTGTATGCATCAACGATAGACCATGCCCATAGTACCGGCCAAAGAAGCACCGTCAAAACAAGAGGTAACTGTAACAGCATCCAATCGAATCCCTTCTGATGCTGTCGGTTGAAATGCTGCCCCAAGAAAAAGAATGGTACAACTGCCAGTACTCCCGCAATGAGGGGCTTCAGTGAACCCCATGCACCAACACCTGCAGTCAATTCAGTCCATATGATGCGTATTGCACCTAGTGTGTTGCTCAATCGTCCTGATGTGGGTGTGAAATTATTGGCAGGCAAAGACACCACCAAATCCTCATTCTCATCCATGGTCATCGCTGCCTCAACCCCCGCCTGCTTGTCCATCTTGTTCAATACTATGCCATCCTTGTGTCCCGCGATTACCATCCACCAGGTCGATTAGCGATTTGGTTTGATCGTCCAATCACACGATACCACTGGATTGCGACGAAGATATCAAGGCCCACAATTCCCCACAATACATAGTGAAATGGGATGCCTGATCGTGTAATGACACTTGTATCATCGGCAGTAAATTGTAGGGCGATGACGGCCGTTAGGATTGCAGCGATAACAATCGTCCACATTCTTCTTTTGCGAGAAAACATACTCTGCTCCTCAAATGTCTCAGGTAATATCCGCATTCCCAACACGACACGCAACCAAACTGGCAATAGGCGGCGGAAATTATTGAGGGATTGCGAGCAAATCCAAAGACCAAAACCCGTCCCAATCAGAATCCACGTTCGCGTGGTGAACCCACCATCATCCATCGCATCAAGAATAGCGGTAATGAAAGCCGTTGCACCGGCTGCATAGGTGAGGGCGTCAGCCAAAATGAGGCTTCCATCGGCACCATCACGACCAGATTGGTCTTCAAATCGATCCATGCTATCGCGATGTGCTTTGAATTCCAATTCGCCCTCGTCCATGCTGTGCTGGCTGAGGCCACAGCCATAATTGCTATGTCCGTTGAGCACGTGTATATGCACAATGAAGGCACGAATTTGGTTGACCGGTTTCGAACCGTTTGGCGAACACTCAGATAATCCATCGAAAACATTGGTCGAGCGAATTCTCGATACGACCCAGATTCACCACCCTCTAGAAATGCCGCCTTATGGATTAGAATCAGAATCGATCGAACTGACTTATTCCGGACAAATATTGACTGTAGATGAAGCCGGCAGTCGAGCAAGCACTGAACATTTGTCAAATGTTGACGCAATCATTCATGTTGGGTTGAATGAAAAAGCCGAGAAAATACGATTTGAAATGTGCGCAATCAATACTCTAAATTTCAGAATCGCTGATAATAGTGGACGCCAAATTCCAGATGGTTTTGTTGACGAATCAGGACTTGCATTATTGCATACCACCGCACACCGGCCCTCTATTGTCCATGCATTTTCAGAAAATGACGCTGTGGAAATCAGTGAAGATTGTGGGCGATTTATTTGTAATGAAACCTATTATCGAACATTAAATTCAATTGAAAAAACGGGTGTACAATCAAAAGGTCGTGCATTGCCTGCTATTTTTGTCCACATCCCTCCATTTGAATTTATTTCCGAGGATGATCAATTGGAAATTCTATGCGAACTAAGCTCTCGAATAGTCCAGAAACCAATCGTGCAAGTTGTTGGTGGTGTTCTCATTAATTCCGATCATCAAATATTAGCCTGTCAAAGAGCAACAAATCAAGTCATGGCAGGGTATTGGGAATTCCCTGGTGGAAAGGTGGATGGTGGTGAAACCCAGTTGGAAGCACTGAAACGTGAATTGGATGAAGAACTTGGCCTGAATATTGAAAATGGCACTCTGATCGATACCATAGAACACGATTACGGTACGATGATTGTCCGCATCGCATTTTTTGCGTGCCCCCTCATGGGGCAACGATTGACCCCCACTGTACATGACGAATGTCGTTGGGTTACAGCATCTGAAGCCAATTTGTTGAACTGGCTTCCAGCAGACATCGGATTTGTTGAGCGTCTAGTGACAGACGGTTTTGAAACTCTCTAATCATCGGTTTGGAAGGTCGCACGACCTTTGCTGTCGAACCACTCGGTCAGGCTACCATCTGAGCGCATACTCAATTCATCTCCAACTGAACGTGGCACTTCTCGCCTGCCCGGGTGCCATGTCACCTCTTGTATCCAATCGGCTAAATCATCGCATTCTAGCGCAACTTCTACAACACCTCCGACAGTTCGCTCCGTTTCCAGAACAAACGCAACTTTTCCAGATAATGCGGCTTGACGTGAAATGAGAAAATTCGTTGCATCAGCCCGCAGGTTCAACGACATTGCATCCAGAGCCGTGTCGAGAATACGCTGATTCCCTAGTAATTCGACAAAAAGATCAGGTGACACACCATCACATACAAATTCAACCATTTCTCTTTCCACCGGAAAACTGTCTTCAGTAGGTATATCAGTGACCAAAAAGTTGGGGAATATTTTCCGCACAGCATCCACACATTTTTGTCCAATTTCATGCGGCATTACGCGTGTTGAAACTGTAACGTGTGGCGTGCGCATCATGGTGATCAGCCCATGTTACTCAAAGGCACTCTTTTTCGCTTTCGGGCACGGAACCTTGACACACACCCGATGAGGTGGACCACCATGGAGCCAACATCAGTGGTTGCCACAGTGATTCCAACTTGGCAGGAAGTCACGCATATCGAGCGTTGTCTTCGGAGTCTTATGGACCAGACATACCCATCTCACCTTCATCGAATTTTAGTAGTCGATGGCGGTTCTACAGATGGGACAATCAGTATTGTCGAACGGCTTTCTGAAGAGAGTTCAGCCAAAGGTGGCCCACAAATCACACTCATCCATAATCCCTTCAAGTACGTCCCTCATGCTCGAAACCTAGCACTTGATCACCTTGATCTCGGGGACGAATTCATCCTCGAGATGATTGGGCACGCTTGGGTCACACCCGATCACCTCGAAGTCCGAGTCGCTCGATTCCATGCAATTGAATCTCAATTGGGCACCCGTCTTGGGGGCTTGGGGGCGAGAGTCATCGAATCAGATTTACCCAAAGGGCGTGTTGAAGACTGGATTGAAGCAACTCTCACATGCCCGCTAGGTGGCTCGGGTCAATTCGCACGATTTTCAAAAGAAGGCCCAACAAAAATACCTCCGTTTACATTGTACCGCCGCGAGGCAGTGGAAGATGTTGGAGGATGGAATGAAGATTTCATCACAACGCAAGATAGTGAGATTAATCTACGATTGATTGACAATGATTGGCCATTGTGGAGAACCGCAGAAACACAGGTCCGAATGGCAAAGCGTACAACGGTCAAACAATGGTGGAAAATGGGTTACCGCTATGGATTTTGGCGCATGAAACATGTTATTGATGCTAAATCACGAATGCGCATTGGTGAATTCCTCCCTTGGATTGGTATCCTAATGGTCATTGGTTTTGCAATCGATGGTCAATCAACATTGTTTTTACCCAACTTCATGTGGCCTATCATCGCATATGTTGCAACCTTAATTGCAGTTGGTACCAATGAAGCGCGCCTTGCAAAAGAAGTCTCAATGATTTGGGGCGTCTCATCTCTACTAATTATTCTTCATACCTCATTTAGTATCGGGCTATTGGGTGGTATATTTCAACAAGGAAAGCCACCTACTGACCGTGTAGGGTAGCGGGTCACCCAACAGATTCCTTCAAATCCGAGCCAGAAATGGTTGGGTCATGGCGGGTGAAAAGAACCAACTGAACGCTTGGGTTCTTTTCGCCGCTCCAATCTTCGTGTTCATGGCCATATACCAATTAATCCCAGCAATTTCAGAGCGTTTAATTACCGATTGGATTGGTTTGGCCATATATCTCGCAGTTGCCGTATTAATCGGCTTTTTCCTATTCAGAAATTCACGAACAATTCGTGATCACGAATGGCATCGCAGTAAGCACATCAAGCGATTACAAAAGGACTATGCAGCCGAGGATCGCGGCGTCTGGTCGAAAGCAGATTTAGCGATGGCGGAGTTAGAGGCCGATGCTCGAGGTATTGAGATGGGACAAATGTCGCAGAAGGCATTGCAGAGATTGGATGGTTCCATCGCAGAGCTGACCGGCGATCGGTTAACTTCGGAAATTGAAAACAAAGATACAGACCATGACAATGTTGCATTGTTTTCTGAATCCGAACATGTTCGTCGCTCGACTGCACGTGTTACAGGAGAAACTGGCCCTGTTGAATCCGTGCAAGGTGTGACACACGCACATGAAGTTCCCGAGAAAGGCCTAATTAGTGGTGTTCTCGATAAACTCAAGGAAACATCAGTTCAATCATTAGAAACAGTTGAATCCACACCAGTACAAGAAACCGAAGGGGCGGCTGATGATTGGTATGCTCAAGAAATGCGTGGGGTTGGTACGGCCGGCCCATCGAGTGCAACACCAACACGTGTGGGCAATACATGTGGTAGTTGTGGGCAGGGTAATCCTGAATCGGAAGCATACTGCGAAAATTGTGGAAATAAACTCTAATGTTGAAACGTCGGGTTGAAGAACAGGTGTCAGGACGCGGGACTACCGGGGTGTTCGCAGATGGTGGAGAAGCGTGACTACTATGAAGTCCTCGGAGTTGGTAAGGATGCCAGTGATTCTGAACTAAAGAAGGCCTTTCGCAGCCTTGCCAGAAAGTTTCATCCCGATAAGAATCCTGATGATCCAGAATCTGAACACATGTTCAAGGAAGTTCAAGAGGCCTATGCCGTTTTGTCCAATGCGGACCAACGTCGACAATACGACATGTTTGGTCATGAATCCCCTAGTGGTTCACCGTTTGGCCCAGGGGGATTCCAAGGTGTCAACATCAATCTTGATGATTTGTTCAGTGGTGGTGGTTTCGAGTCGATTTTCTCAGGTATTTTTGGTGGTGGACGGACCTCTCGTGGCCGCAGAGGTAGTGATGTACTGTTACGTCACACAATCTCACTTGAGCAAGTTTTCGAAATGGCTGAGATCGAAATTTCTGCAAACCTTGCAATCGCTTGCGAATCTTGTGGCGGGACTGGGGCAGAATCCCCTGAGGATATCCAAACATGTTCGACCTGCGATGGACAAGGTCGAATTGTACAACAAGCTAGAGTCGGTCCTTTTGTGCAACAAATGGTGTCCGATTGCCCCGATTGTCATGGCCTTGGTAAAACAATTCGCAATCACTGTTCGGATTGTCGTGGTTCGGGATCATCTAACCGCGAGCAAAAACTCCGAATCAACATACCTCGCGGTGCTGAAGATGGTCTTCGCCTTCGGCATCGCGGCAAAGGTGAACACATTGTCAATGGGCAGGCTGGCGACCTCTACATTCAACTTGATATTGGACCCCATGCTTGGTTTGAGCGTGATGGGCCTGATCTCATCATGGCCCTCCCCCTCGGATATCCTGAGATGATGTTAGGTACACAAGTGGAGTTACCGCATGTTGACGGCAAACCGCTGGTAATTGAGGTCCCCGCTGGTGCTAAACCTAGTGAAACCCTATTGATTCGCGGACGTGGTATGCCTTATCGGCGTGGCCGAGATAGAGGTGATGTGACCGTGTTGCTCAAATTACATGTACCTGAGAAATTCGATAAAGCGATGCGCTCAACACTAGAGGATATGCGCCTTTCATTCGGACTGCCATCAGAAGAAATTGAAGATGCGGTCCGGTACGAAGCACAAGACCGCCGGAATTAATCAGTTTTCATCCATCAGAAGTGCACGAGCCGGAATGGCTGCGAGTGGCTTCCCTTCAACCAGTCCAGAAAGGTGCAGGTCAAGCCCCTTCGCAGTCCCCTCTAATTGTAAACGCAGGAACCGGGTACTTCCGACCTCAAGCGTATCAAGGAAAATTTCATCTCCATCGTAGAGTGATTTCGGTGACACCTTGGTGATTTTCCATGAGGGGCCTGCAGCGGCTTCAAAGCGAAGTGCTGCCAATTCCCATGGTGCCACTTCAACGTGGATGCCTACCAACAAACTTCCCGGTCCCATACGCCACGCTTTCAGTGTCACAGAATCTGTGTGATGGGTTAAAGCAGCCTCGCCCATCTCTGCTTCAGTAGCTCTCCACTGCACTTCTTCTAGCATCAGCAATGCGCTGTCAATTTCATGCTCACTGGCGTTCGAGGCGATTAGTTTTGCCAATCGCTTTCGAAGGCGTTTGAGGCGTCCTCGTTCATGTGCTTGAACTTCATCGGAGAGTTTGGTTCCCCGCAAGCTCCACAAAACATACCCCATGGGTGCTAGCATCAACAATCCTATTCCAACATAAAATGGAATGAATTCTTTCCAGCGATCTACTATTTGACCGGCTTCTAGAGGGCCTGCATCTTCACTAGTCACATTGATTGTTTGTAAAACAAGATGGTACGGGCTGACCCCGGTTGCTGAATCTGATCGGCTCACCTTAACCACATGGTACCCTGGTGTCATATTGAGACCTACTGTACCCACTCCCTCTGCAACATCTAGTGGGGTGATGAATTCACCTGTATTGTTCCATGCTTGAATTTGTAGAATCTCATTCCCTCCTTCGATTGTCGCGATGAGTCTGTGTGTTTCCCAATATTCGCCTGGGATGAAAATCGGGTAAACATCAACAGTGTCTTGGGTACTCAAATTTCCATCCGTTGTCCACCGTTCGTTTTCAATGGGAATTGCATCACTTTCGATGATTGATTCATCGACAGTATTCGGGCAATCATGATGGCACAAAGCATCCCCTTCGGATAGAATTGTTTTGTTCAAAGTCCACGGTGCAGCGGTTGCATTAGTCCTCGCCCAGATTGAAAAATCGTATCTCTCAAGGCGTGAATCCACTGCTGGTGTATGGAGTGTCATGTTGCCATAAAAATTATCAAAATCCAATGCAGTTACATCCCCACTCGGGAAGTGTGTCATGTGTCCAACAAATTCAGTCATCACCCCACCAAACCATTGAATCTCAATGTCTGCATTCCCTCCTGCCGAGAAATAAGAACGATCGCCTTGGGAATCAAGTTCATGGATATATCCTGCAGCGGTCTGATTACCCAATTCGACATCTTCGTCCGCCGCGTTTGAATGAACATGAATACGATAGGAATTCGGAGATGTAAAATTGGCATTAGAGATTTTAATCCACATGGGATTTCCCCTTCCGCTACTAAGGAATGTTGTAGTGTTAGCCTCATCTTGGCCATGAAGTAGCCCATCTTCTCGGACTTCGATTATTAGTGGTTCATCAGCATGCACCAAGTGTATGGAGTGAACAACGCCAATTTCATCGCCCAGTGTGATGTTATCGACATCCTGTGGGTCACTCAATTCACCTTCATAGATGAGTGTCGGTGTATCCTCGCCTTCCCAATCCAACGATGAATCATCAATCGTACCAACACTGCTGAGTTGTTCACCCGGAATCGATGATGCAGAGAACAGAATGAGCAACAGTGCGATGACCACCGCTCGTGTGTGCATGTGCCGTGCCTCCGGCCTACTACCTTTAGAATCATTCAAGTCAAGTGTATTGGCAGCCCCATTCATGGAACACAAACCACTGGCTCGGACCGTGTTGGCGCGATGGCGTCATGCACGTATTTTCGGGCTCGGTGATCGTGCTGCACCTGCAGCCTTTACCCCCGGTTTGTGTTTGACCTCACAAGACCCTGAAATGGGTGTTGAAATGGCTCCATTTTTAGTTGAGCATAATTCCGAAAGTTTGCCTGCATCATTGTCGATGAAAGCACGTGGCGAATGGTCCTTCCCCTTTGGGGAAAATGACGTACCTGAATATACGGCAAACGAGGGTCACACACTGCCTCCAAGTTTACAGGATGCAGATTCAGGGCAAGGTCAGAGCACAGGCCCCCTGTTGCCTGTTTCTTGGCAACGTTTGGTTCACGATGCAACTCTTCTTGATACAAATTTAGAACCTGAAATTATTGTCTTACAAGATGCCTTGCAATTGGCCGGACATCCGGGGCGATTGGTGCAAACCATTCGCCTCATCCGTGAACGATTCCCTGCAGCTCTCCTGTGGGCTCCAGGTCTGGGTGGACCTGACAATTGCGCCATCCTCTCATGGTTTGGTTTGGATTTGTTTGATTTGCGCCGCTCACAACAAGCCACAGCGCATGGGATTCTATTGACTCGAGACGGCCCTCGAAAGATTGATTCAACCAGTGGTGAATCGGCTGAGATTTCAGCCCAAATTTCAGAATGGAAAGCGTCGTTGTCAGCCACTAGAGTTGCTATTCAATCAGGAACGCTACGTGAGCTTGTAGAGAAACAATCACTCAACAGCCCACGCTTGGTTGAACATCTTCGACGGCACGATGTGTTGCTTCGTGATTCGGCACCACTGAGTATGCATGTTGCGAAAACCCAGCGTTTCCGCTGCCACAGTTCTGTAAGCCGAGAAGATCCAATTGTCCAAGATTGGATTCATCGAATAGAGAATGAATACATGCCACCTGAAATCCAGCAGGAAACACTTGTTTTGTTACCCTGTTCAGCTCGTAAACCATATTCATCCAGTCAAAGTCACCGCTTTTTCCGCTCTGCAATTCGTAATCGCAAAGTTCACCAGGTGATGGTAACCAGTCCTCTTGGCCTGGTCCCACGTGAATTGGAAGAGCAGTGGCCTGCCGCACATTACGACCTCCCTGTAACGGGTGATTGGGATGACGATGAATTGACAACGATTCGTAGAATGGTACAAACCTTGATTCAACGAGTCGGATACAAGACTGTGATCAACCATTCAGGGATTGA
>JAPKEY010000053.1 GCA_028821815.1 Candidatus Poseidoniales archaeon
GCCAGTTTGTGGACCGTTGTATGGAGGAGCAGTCATCATCCAAATATCGAGATCCTCGCAATCGCCTTGACCTCCAGGAATGCCACCACCAGTAACTGTCTCGCCCCAGTTTCCAATGGCCATTTCGTAGTAGAATGCATGAGTCAGTGGGATGTTAGTTGTTGATTGGCTGGTCTGCTGAGCAGGGTTCGGGCCTCGCAAAACCATGATTTCCATGTTAGTAATGGACTCGTCAAGGAAAAGACCGACAATGTCGTCTTTTCCATCGTTGTTTACGTCAACGATTTCCAAACCATAAAGATTTGGAGACACTGAAATTGGTGCTGAACGGGTCCAATCTGCAACACGCTCTCCACAGTCGCCCCAAATCACAGTCATATTTCCTAGCGGAGGTGTTGCGCTACTTGCAACCCAAACGTTCTGACGGAAGAAGACAAGGTCATTGGCACCATCATCATTGATATCACCAATTCCAACTTCGTTGGCATTGGCCAAATCAAACCAGTGTGCGCGGCGAGATGTGTTGGCTGAGACCCACAAATCTTCCCGATCTGAAAAGTCACCATCCTCATTGTAGAGGACGGAAATCAGCATTCCCATTTCGCTGGCGGACACGATGTCTGCGTCACCATCACAATCCAAGTCACCGGATGCGATAGCAACCGGATTTCGCTGTACGGGGTACGTCTCGACGTGACTTGCACTGATGGCGGGAACCATCGATACAAAGATCGATCCCAACATCAAGGTAACAAGTGCCAGACTGCGTACGCGTGCTTTATTCGATTTATTCTCATGTGCAAACATGTTGACCACTCTACCTGCCCGTCATGATGACTCTATTCAATAGTTACTCTCGCGTGCGCGTGACCTTTGCACGATAAATGGCTCGCAATAGAACGATTATGGTGCAATCAAACAGTTCAGCCCAATATTTGCCAACGTACACTAATTTGGACCACAAAAAACGGTCAATCTGCCTCTAGCCAACGTGGACTTGGACCATACCCAACTCGATCCCCGCCGTGAACTTTGACAAGTTTGCCAAGACGCCACATTCCCTCAAGCCAAAGTTCGAGTTCTGTTCCTGAGCGTTCAAGTTGTTCACAAGCTGCATTATCAATGACTGAAATTGGTAGGGCTGTAACACCAAACTTCCTCACTGCCACTCGCATCAAGCGCTGCAACCACGCTTCGGCAATTGGATCAGTAGATACCTGAGACATTATCGGTTCAGGGTCACCCATCTCACTGATGATTTCTGACAATTCTTCAGCCGTTGGAGAACGTGGGTGTTCAATACCTAATTTTTCCATCTCAGCATCCAAATCCATTTCCCCGATGACACGACGAACAATTGGGATCCGACTTGGGTCAGGTGGTGGACCTGGTAGAATTACAACCTCATCTGATTGCAATAAAATGGGATCATCTATGTCCGATTCATCGAGTTCATCGGCACTGGTTTCATTCTTTTCTTGCGGTGTTCGGCCTGTTGTCGCCATCGGCTGAACCCAACCGACATCCATCAAGCCCAAATCTTCACGTAACGAATTCACCCATTCAGCATCACCTTGGAGAAGAACATCGACATCCTCCTCGGGAACGCGAAAGCGAAAGCGCACAGGGCCCTTGAGTGTGGACATCGGCATCACTTGGCTCTGAGCGGTCTTTGAACCACACGGCCCGGAGGGCCGTAGAAATATGGATTCAAGAATGAACCAAATTACGCAGAACGGTTTGCAAAATTCCACCGTTTCGATAATATTCGACCTCTACGGGTGTGTCCAAACGAACCGTGGCCTCAAAGGTGATTTGGGTGCCATCGATCTTTGTTGCAGTAATATCCATTGAACTTAGAGGGACAAGGTCAGCACTGGCAGGGATATCGAAGGTTTCAGTTCCATCTAGGCCAAGAGAATCAGCATTTTCTCCATCGAGGAAGGTGAGAGGGAGAACGCCCATCCCCACTAGATTTGAGCGGTGAATACGCTCGAAAGATGTGGCGATAACCGCCTTTACACCGAGCAAAAGTGTCCCTTTTGCAGCCCAATCACGGCTGCTACCAGTGCCGTATTCTTCTCCGGCAAGAACGATGAGCGGTGTGCCCGTTTCTTGGTATTTCATCGATGCAGCATAAATGGATTCAACTACACCCGAAGGGAAATGCGTCGTGTAGCCACCTTCTGTTCCTGGTGCGATTCGATTTCGAATTCGAACATTGGCAAATGTACCTCGCATCATCACTTCGTGATTGCCTCGGCGGCTGCCGAACGAATTGAAATCACGGGGGGATACCCCATTGTCAACCAGATATTTTCCGGCAGGACCTGAATGAGGGAATGCACCTGCGGGGCTGATGTGATCAGTGGTGACCGAATCGCCCAAGTTCAACAGTACATGTGCACCTTCTATCGAAGAAATAGGTTCTGGTGTGGGTTGGATGCCTTCAAAGAATGAGGGCAGGCGAACATAGGTACTCTCAGGGGCCCATGGATAGAGGTCGCTCGCTTCGCTTGGAATCGAATCCCATCGAGGCTCGCTCATCACCGTTGAATAGCGTTCATTGAACATCTCCGGGGTAATAGCTTCGGCCATCACTTCACGAATCTCACCATCAGTCGGCCAGATGTCGGCTAACATTACGGGTTTCCCCTCTGAATCAGTTCCAATTGGATCTTGTTCAAAATCAATATCCAATGTTCCCGCAATCGCATAAGCTACCACAAGAGGTGGGCTGGCCAAATAATTCGCCTTCACTTTTTGGTGTACGCGCCCTTCGAAATTTCGGTTGCCTGAAATCACAGAACCTACAACTAGATTTCCTTTGTCGATCGCAGCATCGATTTCAGGCTCCAATGGCCCTGAATTTCCGATGCAAGTCGTGCATCCATATCCGACGTTGTGAAAACCCAATTCGTTGAGGTATTGGGTCAACCCTGCAGCATCATAATATTCGGTGACTACGCGGCTTCCAGGAGCCAAACTTGGTTTGCTCCATGGTGCGACTTTGAGGCCTCTTTGGATTGCATTTCTTGCGAGGATTCCCGCACCGAGCATGACTGACGGATTCGATGTATTGGTACACGATGTAATGGCTGAAATCACGATATCACCGTGCTTGAGATTGTAGGTCTGGCCATCCGAACCCATCACTTCGACTTGGTGGCCGCTTTGCGATGTATCAACACCATGCCCAGAATGTCCAACTGGAGCAGTCAAACTGTCATGCCAATGTGATTTCATTGCTGACAAATCAACACGATCTTGTGGACGCTTTGGACCAGCCATTGCCGGTTCAACATCACCCAAATCAAGAGACATGTTTGAGGTGAATTCTGGTGTCGCAGAATCAGGAGTGTAGAACATACCTTGGGCGCTCAAATATCGCTTGACATTCTCGACATGTTTGGGGTCCCTTCCAGATAACAGCATGTATTCCAATGTAATCTCATCGACGGGGAAAAATCCACAGGTGGCCCCATATTCAGGTGCCATGTTGGCGATGGTTGCACGATCGGGTAGAGTTAGGGCTGCAAGGCCAGCTCCATGGAATTCTACAAATTTGCTAACCACTCCGTGTGCGCGCAGCATTTCAACGATGCGTAGCGTCATGTCTGTGGCGGTCACACCTGGTCGCAGTGTACCGGTTAATTCGAATCCTACAACCTCGGGCAAGAGCATGTAAATCGGTTGGCCGAGCATCACGGCTTCAGCTTCAATTCCACCCACGCCCCATCCGAGTACACCGAGTCCATTGATCATCGTCGTATGGCTATCAGTTCCCACCAAAGAGTCGGGAATCCACATACCATCTTCTTCACGTGCAACACTGGCAATCCACTCGAGGTTGACTTGGTGAACAATCCCTCGGCCGGGTGGAACGGCACGGAAATTATCGAGGCTCTGCTGGCCCCATTTGAGGAATTGATATCGCTCCATGTTACGCTGATATTCAATCTCCAAATTTCGCTCCCGCGCATCAGGGAAAAGACCGGAAACATCGACTTGAACCGAGTGGTCAATCACCAAATCCACGGGCACTTGGGGGTTGACCTTCTTTGGGTCGCCACCTAATGCCACCATGGCGTCACGTAGTGCAGCGATATCGACTACTGCAGGTACACCGGTGAAATCCTGCAATATCACCCGTGAGGGCATGAAAGGGATCTCGGCGGGTGATTGAGTTGGCGACCAAGCAGCAATTCGCTGCACATCCTCTTCAGTCACCAGAAATCCATCACACTTGCGCAGAGCGGCCTCGAGTAGAACGCGAATTGTACAGGGCAATTTGGCTAGTTCACACAGACCTGCAGATTCTAACGCATGTAGATTTGCAAAGTGCCCAACCTCACCATTCGACATCTCAAATGCCGCTGTGGCGGAGAAGGGATCTGCACTCGCCATGGTACGACGACCGGGCGGACATCCTTGAACGTCACTCTCAAATCAGGTCACTGAATGACGACCGATTCAAGCGATGACTACACTTTCTAGGGTGACGGTATTGATTGGATTATCATTCTCTCCAGTCGCAGATTCACTGATTTGGGTCACAAATCCACACCCGGACGTAATCGTTCCAAAGACGGTGTGAACACCATCAAGCCAATCAGGAACGCTGTCTTCTGGAATCAAGAAAAACTGACTCCCGCCTGTGTTTGGATTGGTTGTTTTTGCCATTGATATGACACATGAATCGTGTAGAAGTCCATTGTCTGCTTCATCTGGAACGGTGTAGTCCGTCTCTGCTGAACAATCTGCCACAGAGGATTGGCCATTGCAGTAACCGTAGAATTCAGCAGCATAGCCACCAGTTCCATCGGAATTCTGGAAATCGCCACCTTGAATCATGAAATCGTCAATGACACGATGGAAAATTGTATTGTCATACAGACCGCGTTCAGCTAATTTGACGAAATTGTCCACATGGAGTGGTGCATCATCTCGGTGCAATTCAATCGTGACGTCCACAGATTGGCGACTGGAGGGGTCATTGGTATCAGATTGGAAGGATATTGTCACGACTGCAACATCGCTTGAAGTACCTACAATAACATCGGGGAGGACTTTGAGTCCAACCAATACCAAACCGATGGCCACAACGATACTGACGATACCGAGGAATGTTGGTGCACCATCATCGATGAACAATGCCATACCACCCGCACGAATGCCAAGACCATCCATCTCAGATCTGAGACTGTTGAGATTACGACGGGCTTTCTTATCATTTGGATTGACCTTAAGGGCACTTTCATAGTGGCCAACAGCCTCCTTGAACAATCTCTTGTCATTGCCTGATTGGCGAGCCTGTATAGCTTTGGCTTCCCCCGCGAGTTTCCATGTTTTCGATTCTTTCGCTTCAACATCAGTTTCACGCAGAATCTCAAGCGCTTCGGCTGGATTTTCCATTTTAATTTGCATCTCTGCTTTGAGCCAACCTTGCTCAATCTTCTTGGACACCATGTTCCCGCCGAGTCCGGTCTCCTTCAAAACCGCAGCGGAAGGCGGCGATAACTCAAAACATATCCCGTGAAGGTGATAATTTACACCTTATTCGGCGCACTGAGTGATGGTTCAAATGATGTTGATAGTAGCCGATGGCGCAGCAATGCCTATTATCGGCACGACTCGGGGCCCACTCACACGCAAGGGGGGCTACGCCCCCCCGCGCACAGGAGACATCGTCACCGATGGAACGGATTGTCAACGACTTCCAACTGAATATCGCCACGGCCAATGGAACAGGTTCGCAATCTGCGAACCTGATTCTACTGCATACCATGTTCAACATGGGTGTCCCAGTCAGTGGCAAGAATCTCTTTCCAAGCAATATCTCAGGGTTGCCCACTTGGTATATTCTGCGAGTCAGTGACAATGGCTACCAAGCCCCTGGTGATCGAACTCACATTCAAATCATCATGAACAAAGCAACTTGGGATGATGATATTGCAAACTGTCTGCCAGGCACGCTCATTCTATTCAACACGGATGTCAAGATGCCTGTTGAACGTGAGGACTGCATAGTCATCGGTGTGCCAATGACCAAAATGGCACGTGGGTTGAATCCGAAATTAGGCAAGATGATCTCCAATATGGTGTATGTGGGCCTTCTCGCTGAAATCCTTGGTCTGGATGATGCCGCCCTCGATGCAGCTTTGGCTCAACAATTCAAGGGCAAGGTAAGGGCGATTGAACTTAATTTGGAAGCTGTAGATCTCGGACGTAATTTCATCAAGGAGAATGCAGATATCTCCACGATTCCATTCAGAATTGAACCGCGTGATGTTGATGAAAACCTATTCTTGGTTGAAGGCAATGAAGCGGTTGCACTCGGCAGCCACTACGGTGGTGTCGGTCTATTGTCATGGTATCCAATCACTCCGAGTAGTAGTTTGGCTGAGGGCATCATCGCCTATATCCCTGAACTTCGGACGGATGAGAATGGCGACCACTACTGTGCAGTCATCCAGGCAGAGGATGAATTGGCAGCCGTTGGCATGGTTGTTGGGGCCGGTTGGTCTGGCATTCGTGCAATGACTGCCACCAGTGGCCCTGGAATTTCCCTAATGTCGGAATTCATTGGCCTCGCCTATTTCGCCGAAATCCCAGGTGTCATTTGGGATGTCAACCGAACCGGTCCTTCAACCGGATTACCAACACGAACACAACAAGGTGACCTCACAATGCTGTATGAGGCCAGTCATGGCGATACGACGCACCCCGTTCTAATTCCCGGCAACATGCAAGAATGCTTTGAGTATGGCTGGAAAGCCTTCGATGTTGCCGAGCGCCTCCAAACCGTGGTCTTTGGTTTCAGCGACCTCGATTTAGGTATGAATCGTTGGGCTTGCAAAGGATTCGAGTATCCAGAAACACCAATGGATCGTGGAAAGGTTCTGCGGACACAGGCTGAATTGGACGCCATCGAAAACTACGGTCGCTATCGAGATGTTGACGGGGATGGAATTCCCTATCGCACACTCCCTGGCTCTGGCTTAGACCCCATTCTCTACCGTGGAACAGGTCATGATGAAGATGGTGTTTATTCTGAAAAACCCGAAGTTTACCAAGCCCTCATGATGCGCCTCAAGCGCAAGATGGACAATGCTCGAACTTGGTTACCACAACCTGTTCTTCGCGAAGAAGTCGAGAAAGAAGTTGGCATCATCTACTATGGGTCAATGGAAAACTCCATTCAGGAAATCGACGATATTCTGGAAGATGAAATCGGCCGCAAGGTCAGCCAGTGCCGGGTTCGGAGTCTACCACTTTCACCGGTTGTCGAGCAGTTTATTCAAGATCATGAGACCGTGATTGTACTCGAAATCAATCGAGATGGGCAACTCTACGGTATCTTGCGTAGAGAATTGCCCCATGAACTCATTCCAAAGATGCATAGTGCAGCCTATTCAGACGGCATGCCACCACGTGCTCGTCACTATTCAGAATTAATCAAGAATGTACTGAAGGAGGTGAGTGAATGACCATCAAGCTGAATGTTATCGATTTACCAAAGGACGATTATACGGGCGGAAAATCAACCCTTTGTCCCGGTTGTGGGCACGACCAAATTAGTAATGTCATCATCAATGCAGCCTGGGATAATGGGCTGCATCCTGAAAAATTGGCAAAGATGAGTGGAATTGGTTGTAGCAGCAAGACACCTGCATATTTCCTTGGCAAATCTCATGGGTTCAATACCGTTCACGGCCGAATGCCGGCAGTGACCACGGGTGCGGCAATGGGCAACCGTGGCCTCACTTTCCTCGCGGTCTCTGGTGATGGTGATTCTGCCAGTATTGGGATTGGACAATTCATCCACGCAGTTCGGCGAAATTTGGACATGGTCTATGTGCTTGAGAACAATGGTGTGTATGGCCTAACCAAGGGACAATACAGCGCGACTGCGGTCAAAGGCAGCAAGAAGAAGAAAGGACCTACAAATGAGCACCAACCCATCGATTTGTGTAAGTTGGCCATCAATCTAGGTTGTACGTTTGTCGCTCGTTCATTTAGCGGTTCAAAGAAGCAACTGACCGCACTAATGAAGGCCGCAATGAGCCACAAAGGCTTCGCACTCATCGACATTATATCTCCCTGTGTAACATTCAACAACAACGACGAGAGTTTGCGCTCCTACACCTATGTCAAGGATAATGATGTCGAGTTGCACGCTTACGATTACATCCCCACTCAAACACCGATTGAATCAGCAGCAGCACCTGAGGGTGAATTCCATGACATTACCCTGTTCGATGGCAGTACACTCCGCCTGGAAACAATTGGTTCTGATCACGATCCAAGTGATGCAATGGCAGCATTAAGCGCTCTACACAAGGCTGAAGCGGAAGACAAACACGTTACTGGATTGCTTTACTTCGACCCTACAAAGGCAACTGCAGTGGAAGACCAGTGCTTGGTTGAAACACCCCTCTCAGAAGTTGATGACAACACCATGCGTCCAAGCGCTGCTAGTCTTGAGACACTGAATACCCGATTCCGTGGCAAGGCTTGAGACCACATCGCCCCTGCGCGTAGTGTGCGCGCAACCGCTTTTCTCCTCGTTTTGTTGATGCTTGTGCCTCTGGCACATGCGCAGAACTTAGGGGAAACTCTCCAGGAATGCCCGGGAACACTGACCGGGAGCACACAACCACAACAGATTCACTTGCAGATGACTGATGATGCATCGGTGATGAATGTCATTTGGTCCACAGAAGGTCGCTCTACAGGTGAAGTGGAATGGGATGGGCAAACATCCCCCAGTACCGATTATTGCTACAATCACGATATGGCTTTCCACATGGCCTCAATGACTGGACTCACACCTGGTGAAGAGGTGATCTATCGAGTGGGTAGTGGTGGGGATTGGTCCGAGGAATTTACCTTCACACCCATTGATTCATCCGCGGAGCACTTCGAATGGATTTCAATTGGCGATCATGGCGACTCCAGTGAAGCGATGGATGTGAGTGAAGCAATCATTGCAGATTCAGATGCCCAGATAGTAACAATATCCGGTGATATTTCTTATGCAGATGGTGAGCAATCAACTTGGGACAATTGGTTCAACTTCCAACAAGATAGCATGACCAGCATTCCTTGGGTGACAG
>JAPKEY010000243.1 GCA_028821815.1 Candidatus Poseidoniales archaeon
CTGAACGTGCGCCGTATATTGCTCCTGTCGGATTGGCTTACAAGGTGATTTACGATGGCATCATTGCAGATGGGGGCACACCCACAGACCAGGGGACACTGTTCTACAATCTGTATTCCAGTGATGGTTCGCACCCTTCGACCCTGGGAACTTATCTGGCCGCGTGTGTCATGCATTCAACCATTACGGGGGTTCCCTCCTTCGGATTACCAGACCCATTTGGATTGGATGAGGATGTACGATTACAACTACAGTGGGCGGCAGATTCAGTCATCTTTGATCGATCATTGGGGTACAGTTATCCATGGCAAAACGAAACCGTGATGATTGGCCCATTCTCGAGGCAAGCCGAACTGCAATATCCGGCCGACCAAACAGAGGATGAACTGCTACCATTGGTCATCGCATTACACGGATTTTCAGACACCCCGGGGTATGTGTACGGCTATTTCCAAGGACCGGAGAGTGTCACTGAAAATCGCCATCTGCTTTTGACGCCCACTGGAACAGAAAATCCAGAGGGGAAACATTTCTGGAACGGCCCACCAGCGTGCTGTGATTTTTACGATCAGAACATTGACGACGTGGGTTATCTCTCATCACTCATTGACACTGCGGTGAACCATTGGGGTGCCGATCCTGAACGCGTTATGCTGATTGGTCACTCAAACGGTGGGTTCATGTCGCACAGGATGGCGTGTGACGCTGGAAATAAAATCCATACTATCGTAAATTTCGCCGGTGCCACATATGGGGATTTCAGTCAATGCAATCTCACAGGTTATCCGAATATCATCAACGCTCATGGGACCGTTGACAGTACTGTCGATTACAATGGTGGAGAATTCGCCGGAGAGTCCTATGCCTCTTCACCCGGTGGAGCTGCATTCTGGGCTGAGCGCTCTGGATGCGATGAGTTCTCGACGTTGGTGGGGACAATGGATTTGGTTGGAACCGAGGCCAACGAGACCCAGCAGCAGGAGCATCTCAATTGCATACAAGGAAACAGAGTAGCACATTGGAAATTGATGAACGAGGGACATGTCCCCATTTTTCCCGATGGATCGCTCATTAACGCCGCCTTCGTTTGGGCGTTCAATTCTGATGATACGCAATCAACAAATGGGGGAGACAATGGTTCGGAACCTAGCAATTTGTGGTTTGGAAGTTCAGATGGCACCAATGTCCTTATTGAACCGGGTGGAGGATCAGGATTTACCGTGAACATCACCAACAACGCATCATTCACAGATATTGCTGACATTCACATTCAGACAGATACAGGGTGGGACATGTCATGGAATTATGGTGATGGAAATCCAGCCAACGCTTACACATTAGAAATGGACAGCGATTCACTACACTGGATTCAATTCGCCATCTCGGTGCCAGAAATCTCCATGGGATTGCCCTTGGCCGGTTCCAAGCATTCGTTTACCGTCACCGCCACTAGTCAACACGATGGAAATTCGACCACGTGGACATTTACCGTGGAAGTCTTGCCGTGGAATGGAGCTGAAGTGGCGGCACAGCCAGAAAATGCAACTTTGGATCCGGGGACGGAGGTCCGTGTACCCGTGTCCGTTCGAAATCTGGGCAATGAAGAGAGAGATATGGGTGTACGGGTACGTCCAGTCAGTCCCGAGGGCGTACCAATTCCAGGATTTGAGCCTGCAACTTCATTCATCCAGAACGGATGGGCGGTTGAAATCTGGGATCTGAACGATGTCCTAGATTTGGGGCCGTATCAAACAGGTACAGTACAATTGGAATTTCATGCCCCGAACCTCCCCACAGGTACGATGTGGGTGGAATTCAGTACGTGGAGCAGTGGGGCAA
>JAPKEY010000244.1 GCA_028821815.1 Candidatus Poseidoniales archaeon
AAAGACCGTTTATTTGGAGGATCTACCGACCCAGTGTGGTCTGAAGCAGGAACCCTGACCTCCCAAGAATGGTTGCTAATCAGCCTTGCATTACCCGCAACCCTTGGGGCACTCTACTGTTTACGACGACGCCCGGAGTTTGGATCGATTGCACGGAATGATGATGTGAGTGAAAGAGAATCTCTTGAAATGGGTACCATTAATATTGGATTTTCAAGCGGTGGAGACGCTCACACACAATCAATTGTTGAATCAGTACTTGGACAAGAACAAGTCCTCGATAAAAATGTTGTATCTGCCGCATTGGGTGAAATGGGTGTCATCGCTGCAGCTAATGCTGCTGAGGCTGAACTACAACAAGATACTGAATTAGAGGCTGAAACTATTCTTGACAGTCGATACACAACCACGGTTCAGGATGATGATGTGCACGATATGGTGACGGCATATACAGAAGAGGTGACCGAACCTATTGAGGAAGAAGATGATGATACAGGATGGAGTGTTTGGGAACCAGACATGGATTCTGGGCATGAACCGATTACTGATTCTGAACCCGAACCTGAAATTGAATTGAAGGCCGAACGGGAACTGCCCGAAATTCCTCAAATCTTCCGAGAGCCCATTCTCGACACACCTGATCCATTAGATGTCCCAACCATTCCTGAGATACCAACCATTGAGGCTCCGAGCACAAACCTTGGTGAGCGAATTACCTCAATGGCAACTCTGGCTGCAGATGCAACTGTAACTGTAACAAAAGATGTCGTGAATGCAACCGTCACTGGTGCCAAGGAAATGGTCTCAATTGCTGCAGGAATTACAGAAAAAATGGTTGGAAAGGTGCGACAGAAATCGGCCAAGGGAGTCATGCCTGTAAGACCCACTGGACTTCCACCAATGGCTGAATGGGACTCTTACCAAGGTGCTTGGACCATCATGGGCCGGCCGGTGCATGTGGCGGCATTACCTGAACAGGAAACATCAGCACCAGATTGGGCACGAGGCGATACAGAACCAGTCACACAGATAATTGATGCAAGTGCCCAGCAAGATGTTGGGGGCGAAGCACGCAGAACCCCATTTATCCCTAAGTTACCTTAATCGAGGCAGAATATATGTCCGAGCGGTTGGATATTGAACATCTCATGGATGCCCCGAGGATACGCTTGTTTCGTCGTTTGGGTGCTCATCTGAGAACACGGGTTCGTGGACTTTCCATCCTGTTCACCCTTGGATTCATCGCTGGCTACCCGTTGGCTGGAAAGGCCCTTGAATGGATGATTGACCAATCGAGTTTGATTCCAGACGATACCACAATCATCATACTACAACCATTGGAATTGGTCTTACTTCGTTTGCAAATCGCTGGTTATCTTGGTATCACATTGGTTGTCATGGCGTTGATTTGGGATGCAGCGAGGTTGGCAGGGCAATCGCAAATTCCCGATGACATGGAATTGCCTTCAATCCCGAAAGGAGCATTATTCCGTGGTCTCTTGGCATTGACCATATCTCTAGGCTTGGCTGTATTGGGATTGATTTACGCATGGGAAATCTTGATTCCATTTTTGTTAGAATACTTACAAGAGGATGCCGCTTCTGCTGGCTTAGAAACAACGTGGCATCTGCAAGCGTGGATTGGTTTTCTATTGTCACTTGCACTGGGTAGTGCGCTGGCCTTCCAGGTTCCATTGGCTGTGCTTGTCGTACTGAGGGGTGGATTGGTTGAGCGGGAAATGCTGACGCATTACCGCCGGCATTTGTGGTTCACCAGCATCGTCGTCGCCGCCATGCTCTCACCGCCCGACCCGCTATCTCTGGCACTCATTGCAGCAC
>JAPKEY010000245.1 GCA_028821815.1 Candidatus Poseidoniales archaeon
AACCAGAACCAGAACCAGAACCAGAACCAGAACTTAATATTGTACGGATAACCCAGTTAATCCAGGAAGATGTGAATACAGATTATATGGTTTTATTGAAAGATGCGTTTGATTTCGATAGTATCAATTCCGCAGGTACTGAAGATGAGCGGTTTGAGAAATGGTATAATCACCATGATAAATTTAAGGAATTCATCGATGATTCTAAGGCTGGGACCCCCGATTTTCTGAACGCCGCTGTATGGGTAGTATTCGATCAAATCCGCAAGGAATTGAAAGAGTTGGGAATGGAATCCGAACCACACAGCGATTCGATCAAATCATCTCTCAGAGCTTTAAAATCCAATTTAACATCTAATCCAAATTACTGGAAACTCACGTGGGCCCAATCATTGATTAGTATACAATAAATCACCCCTTCCTCAAGTTTTCGAGCCATCAATCATCTTCGTGAACTTCAAGAACAGGCTGTTCCACGGATGGCCATGGCCGAACGTGTGTGCATCGTTAGTGGTGGAAATTCGGGTATCGGCTTCGAATTGTGTAGGGGCATGGCAGCCGCTGGCTTCCATGTGGTCATGATCAGTCGTGGTGCAGAACGCGGACAACCCGCTCTGGATAAGTTACAGGCAGAATTTGGTGATTCCATTGAGATGATGCTCTGCGACATGAGCGACATTACCAACATCACAAAACTTCATACTGAATTTACAGCAAAATTCGATCGACTCGATGTTCTTCTCAACAATGCCGGTGCAATGTGGGGTCACCGTGGGACAACGACCCAAGGGCATGAGATGACCTTCGGTGTCAACCATGTTGGTTACTTTGTGATGACACAGACATTCCTACCATTGCTTGAATCTACGGATGGCAGTCGAATCATCAACACCGCTTCGGAAGCTCACAAGATGGCACGTCTCAAACTGGGTGACCTCAATCGTGAGAAGAGTCGTTACAGCCAATGGCGAACTTATGGTAATTCGAAACTCTGCAACATTTTGTTCACTCGCGAGTTGGCTCGAAAATTGGATGGTACAGGGACCATTACCCACTGTTTCCACCCTGGTGTGGTCAAAACAAGATTCGGCTCGGGTTCAAGTGGTATTATGCGTCTATTTTGGCCACTCGGTCGTCCATTCATGGTCAATTCAAAGAAAGGGGCAAGCACCGGTTTGCACCTCGCCTTGAGTGAGGATGCCGCGACAACCACCGGTGAGTATTGGTCCCGCTCCAAGCGTAATCGTGGCAACCGTCACGCCCGTAACGATGACAACGCCACACGCCTGTGGCAACTCACAGAGGACATGATCAATGAGTGAGACTATGACTCAGCCTGAATCGAGGTTCAGGTATCTGATTGTTTCAGTTCTACCCAGGGTGGTCGCTTAGCGTGCATCGCAAGAACTTCGGCCGCAACCGGGTGCTTCAGCCTTCGGCGGCCTATACCCCTGCAGATGAGCAGGAAGTCTTGGAAATCCTAAACAGACACCACGGGCAGAGCATCCGTGCTGTCGGCAGATTGCATAGCTGGAGCGAGGCAATCCTCGGTGAGGGTGTGCAACTGGACCTGCGACGGTTGAACGACGTCGTGCTCGAGCCTGCCGGCGACCAGTTCGTTGCCACAGTTGGGGCGGGGTGCCAGATCAAGCGTCTTCTCAAAGAATTGAATCGTGGTGGTGCCACCTTGCATTCGCTGGGTTTGATTACAGTACAGACGATTGCTGGAGCCATTTCTACCGGCACTCACGGTTCGGGACGAAACAGCATGTCACATTACGTCGAAGGAGTCCGATTGGCGAGATATGACGAATCCACCGGACAGGC
>JAPKEY010000246.1 GCA_028821815.1 Candidatus Poseidoniales archaeon
GCCTGAGCCCTATTTCCCTCTCTATGCACCGGATGCGACACTCTGTGGTGCCGAACCTCGATTCTATCCCTGTTTGTTCGAGCACGAATTCGTGCCACAGATTTCAGATTTGGAAGAACTGGTTAATGAAAATACCAAGGTTATTCTCTACAATTTCCCTAGCAATCCGACTGGAGCCACAATCGATACTGAACAACGTGATGAATTGTTGGACTTTGCACGCCGACATGACTTGTGGATTATCACCGATGAAGTATACGATCGAATCATCTACGGTGCCGAACACGTCTCATTCTTAGGGACGGGATACGACAAGGTTCTCTTGGTTAATTCATTCTCCAAGACATTCGCCATGACTGGCTGGAGAATTGGCTATATTCTTTCTACCAATTTAGAGGCCATGCAGCAGTTGACCAAATTGCAGTATTATGTCACTGCCTGCAGCAATGATGCAATGCAATATGCAGTGTTGGCCGCGTTTAACGAAGCCAATGATTACCCTGCCGAAATGACTCAAGAGTTCCAAGCACGCCGCGACCTGATTTGCGGGCGGCTGAATGCAATGCCAGGTGTATCCTGTCATGTACCCGAAGGAGCCTTCTACGTATTTCCAAAGGTTGAAGTTCCCGGGATGAATTCTGAGGAAGTTGCCATTGAGTTACTCAAGGGTGGTGTACTCTGTTCACCTGGTACTGCATTCGGCGAATCGGGTGAGGGCCACCTTCGCTTTGCCTACACAATTGGTCGGGAAGACATTTCCAGAGGAATGGACAAGGTCGAGGCCGTTCTCAGCAAACTCAGAGATGAAAACTGAGGTACGGAAATGTCGGTCAGTGCAGATTTGACCAGACTCATTTTTGGATTATTTTTAGGAATTATTCTACCCCGAATACCTCTCCTTTTCTTCACACGTGTTCTGAATATGGAACGTGAACTGGTACCCCATCCAGATCCAATACCCATTGGGGTGCCCTTAGTTCAGAGACTCTTGCTCATGCGCCGTGTTCATGCGATGTGTTGGCTGATTGCCATCTTGGCAATGGGCATAGGCCTCTTGATTTTGAGATCGTCTCCTGAGCCCTTTGCAGTTGGTCTAGTTGCAGGTGTTGCATGGTTCGTCCTCTCTAGGATGGTACCGATGCAAATGGGGCGTGGTTTTGGAATCATACCCCTTTCTCTCATTCAAGAAATCAACAATCTGCGCAAACCGCAAACAGGTTGTTGTAATCAACAATTCTTGCAATGGGAAGTTCGAGCCATCCGCTGTAAAAATTGCCGCGATATAGCCTTGAATTTACCTCGGCCAGATTTAGGGCGTATTCGTTCAGATGGCCGATTGATAGGTACGCTACGCACCCTGCTGATGGATGGTCATTCAGCCTTTCCACCGATAGAAGATTCAGTCGTCAGTCAAGGTGTCGAGTTGCTCGGCAAGGTCACTGAAGAGGAATGATTCCTCATTCTCAGAGTCATCTTGTGTAACTTCATCCTCTTCATGTACATCTATTCCTGTGCCTTCGGTGGTTTGGCCTGGTGCTGGTAATCCCACTACATCATCACCATTGTCCAATGTTTCCCATTCGGCTTCGATTCCAATGAACCATCGTGGGGGGTCCTGTTCTCCACCTCCGAGTACAGCCATCGTGGTAAAAATCGCCATCGGTAACAGAGAGAGGGCAACTAATAGATCGAGGAAACTAGATTCCGGAATTTCAACATGGCCCGGGAGTATTGCTTCAAGGATTCCGCGCTCGATTTCGATATCTTCCCACCGGCCGTAATCCAATCCTAACCCTTGGAAGGCCAAATCGACGATAAAC
>JAPKEY010000247.1 GCA_028821815.1 Candidatus Poseidoniales archaeon
AGGAACCGTCATCGGTGTCCGCTGTCGCATTGAAATTCAGGGCAGAAGAATCGGTGCAACCCGGAACTGGTTCGGGCGGGTATTCGCAAGAGCCGTCGTCGACCGTGGCGGCATCATCGTAGTTCGTGGCTCCTTCGTACATGCACCCGGGAACCTCCTCGGGTGGATTGGGGTACTCGCAAGATCCGTCGTCGACCGTGGCGGTCTCGTCGTAGTTCGTAGCCCCCCCGTACATGCACCCGGAAACCTCCACGGGCGGCTCAGGGTACTCGCAAGAACCGTCGTCGGTTACGGCTTCCTCATCGAAGTTGATAGCGTCCGGATAGGTGCATCCTGACGGCGTTTCGATGTCGGTATCGGGCGATATGCAACCGGCCAGAGAGCCCGTGAGAAGGAGTAGCACGACGAGATAGACTAGGCGTCGCATATCCAGCCGTTAGACTACGAACCTAAAATACGACCCTACAACTTAGAGCACTATTCCTTGATGCCCTCATCAACGTGTTTCCCAGTAGGATTTGCTGCATTAGCATCGAAGCAAAGGGTGTCTCCATAACACCCATGCGCTCACAATGAACGAATCAATGGGCTCGCAGTGGGCTGCCTCAGACGCTGCCCTTTGATTAACGAAAGTCATTCTAGAGTCTTCACTATTTGGAAAGTCTGCTTGAAGCCCCTTATCATCAGAACGCCTGGTTCTGTGATTTCGTAGTACTTGGTCGTAAATTCCCCCCCAAGTTCAGGGTGTTTTTCTTCGAGGACGATGCTGATGCGAGGACTCCATGTTCCAAAGTAACCAATCGCGGCTTCTCCACGGATACCATCCACAATCACTGAGTGAGGCGGTGATGGTTCTGGAAGGGGTTCTGTGGATTGTGTGTCCATCATGTGTCGATCCACCTCTAGAGTGAGGTTTTCTTCGGTTGCTGGTATTGTAAAGTTGGTTTCTGATGCCATGAACAAATCATGTTCTGCTGTGTTATCAACATTTGCAATATGGACAAGATATAGCTGGAACATACAGTGGGGAATCCAATTCTTCTTGGGTCAATGGTTCACGACAAGCAAAGCAAACCTCAGCACCAGTCACATTCAGTTCGGGGTCAACTGCCACTCGGCGATCAAACACAAAGCAGTCGCCACCCCAGTGTGTGCCACCCATCTCTTCGAAGTAGCCAAGAACGCCTCCTTTTAATTGACGAACATCTTGGAATCCTTCCTTGAGCATCAACGCACTCGCCTTCTCACAGCGAACCCCGCCGGTGCAAAACATCACCACGGTCTTGTCCTTGTCTAGACTGGAATTTTTCATCGCCGCGGGGAATGCTCTGAATGTGCTGATATTGAGGTCCACAGCATTATCAAACGTTCCAATACGAATCTCGTAGTCATTGCGTGTATCGAGTACAGTGATGTCACGCCCTTCATCCATCCACTGTTTGAATTCAGTGGGCGCAATAGGTACCCCAGCGTATTCAGCCGGGCGAATATTATCCATACCCATCGAGATAATTTCCTTCTTGAGGCGAACATTCATGCGGCGGAAAGCAAGTTTTTCACTGTATGAAACTTTGAGTTGAATACCAACAAATCTCAAATCTTGTTCGAGATATTGGATGAATCCATCGACACCTTTTTGGTCACCACAGATGAAGAAATTTATGCCTTCTGTACTCAACAAAATGGTCCCTAGTACCCTGTGCTTCTCACAAGCATCACGGAAAGGCTCACGCAGTTCATCACGGTCAGGTAAATCGACAAAGCGATACCCAGCG
>JAPKEY010000054.1 GCA_028821815.1 Candidatus Poseidoniales archaeon
TTCTCCAAAGCCCAACACAGAATCCCAACCTGTTTACCCATGTCATCAACATAATACTCAGCTGTGACTTCATAGCCGGCCGCACGATACATGCGAACAAAGGTGTCCCCTAGAATCGCATTTCTTGCACGCCCGACATGGAAGGGCCCGTTGGGATTGGCAGAGGTATGTTCAATCAGGATTGAGCCTTTGGACCCTGGTCCCTTCACCAGTTGTGTAGCCAGCCAATCCATGGAGGCTCGAATATTGACATAAGGCCCAACTGCAACAGCTTGGCCCATGTCGAGTTCCAATGTATTAGCAATTTTTTGAGCGACCTCATCCGGTGAGCAACCTAACTGCTTGGCAAATGGAAAGCAGGGTAGGGCGAGGTCGCCTTGACTAGCTTCTTTAGAACGTGAGAGCATTTTCTTCCAAAAATCTCCTTGAACTCCAACTGAAGTCATGGCTTGTTCCAAAGAAGGTATGACTGCATCAATCAGTGCCTGCATACAATCAACTCCACGGGTAACGCAGCAACGCTGCTAGACCAGCAAAGGCCTCCATCAGGGTCGCTCCTTCTTCGGTATCCATTGAGATTAGTTTGACTTTACTGGAAGAGTGGCCAGCCATTAGAGTCAATTCATCCATAAGTGAAATTGTATTATCAGGATCATCTCTAATTTGATCTGATGCTGCATTACAAGAAGGACAGGGTGGGATTTCAACAAGCCGTTCGGCTGTAATCTGCCAACCATGTTGACATTGGCGACAGGTGTATGCCTGACGGATTTTTCGCAACCCTTCTGAAAGTAGGAGTGTGTCGACTGCACCTTGCTCAAGAGCGCTCCGAACCATCATCTCACCATAGGTGGCTTTGGGGTGCTGCTGCATGATTTCAGTCAAAAATTGGTCAACCAATTGTCGTTCAGCATCCAATTCAATTTCATGCATCAAACCACCGGCTCTCTGAACCAATTCACGCAATCCTGATTCATTGGAGTAGCCAACATCAAAGGTTGGTTTTCGAACCAGTTTAGCAATTTCATGATGGAAGAATTCACCTTTCAACACTTGATCCTTGGTCCCACCCGGGCCACCAATGATAATACCCTCCATATTGTCAATCATGCCAAGCCAGTAACTACTTGCATGCTCTGCTGTCCGCTTGAAAAATTTGTGCGCGTGCTCTTCAATCAATCTCTCAAAACGTTGTGCTGACTGCCCACCTTGACGGTGCTTACCCATGATGTTGGATTGTATTTCTTCTTGGCAATGAACGGATTTTCCACTAGCCACCCCGTAGGCGGCCTCTCCTCGATCGATGACAAAAATCCCGTAACAGGTTTTGTCAATCAGCATGTCTTCTAATTGTGTAACCTCAAACGTACTGTCGCATCGGTAGCGAAAGGATCGGAAGGGTTCGGGGGGCTCATCGATGACAATCGTGGTCATCCTTGTTTTGTTATTGCCCACAATGACGTGCCCAGTGAAGAGGGCGATGCCATTTTCAGGTGTTGCCTTCATGTTGTTAATTGAGGATATTGCGGATTCAATCGCATCAGATACGTGTTTCTTGGTTTGCTTAGATTTGATATTCGATGCTTGGCCCAGTTCTTGGGACAATTGCTGACGCACATCGTGGATGGCTCGATCGGGTGGAATAATCACAGTCACAAGTTCTGTGCCCATGCCACGCATATTGCTCAAATCATCCAGCGCATTCTTTGCCCTGAGGCGGCGCTGCTGCATCTCAAGATCCTCGGACATTGCGCTTCCTCGTCCTCGGCGTCGGCTCGGCCCTCATCAATCCTTCCGGCGGCGTAGCCGCCCGGGAGGGAAGGTGTCATGAATCGCCACCGATGCGTGTACCATAATGGCGGCCCCTCTGGTCCTCGCACTTGGCGGCAGTTTACTGCGCCCTGAAGTGAGTGAAAGGCATGCATGGCTTTCTTCTCTCGCCGACCTTATTTCGGCATGCGATACACCGATTGGAATTGTTGTAGGAGGCGGGGCACCTGCCAGAGAAGCGATTGAGCTCGCCAAACCTGTTCTCGATAATGTCGCTGCGCTTGATGAAATTGGAATTGCAGCCACTCGATTGAACGCTGCTATTGTTGCCCAAATACTGCAGGGTGCCGATCTCGATGTTTGTGCAGATATTCCCTCTGATGTTGTATCCGCGGCCAGAGGACTTGAGGCGCATAAAGTGGTCGTCATGGGTGGAACAAGGCCAGGGCACACCACAGACAATGTCGCAATCAGGTTGGCTATTGAAGCCAAAGCGGCCAGATGTTTGATTGCCACAAATGTTTCACACGTCTACTCATCAGACCCAAGAACTGATTCAGGTGCACGACCTATAGAATCCATGACTCTTTCCGAATTGCAAGAAATCGTAGGCCCACCCATTCATGGGAAAGCTGGTGGGTCAGCCGTCATCGATCCGATTGGTGTTCAAGCGGCAATTGACAATAATTTACCGTTGGCGGTACTCGATGGTCGAGAAATGGAACGAATGGCAGACGCGTTGGCCGGCAAACCCTTCATTGGGACACGTGTCGAGGTAGGGTGAGAGATATGGCAAAAAAGCAAAAACTCGCTGACCAAATTCGCACCAATGTCGAAATTTCCAAGGCTGGAGAAAAAAAGCGAAGAGGTGGAAAAACCGGTTTGCCAAAATCTGCGAGTTCGAGTGCTTACGTAGCCCCACATCGCCATTGTGCCATTTGCCAATGCCCAGTTGCACTGAAACGGGAACCACCTGTATGTGGCGACTCAAAATGTTCGGAAGAATACGATAGTCGCCAACGACAACGAAAACGGTGGAATCTTCTACTCTATATCGCTCCAGCAATTATGGTTGGCGCTTTAGTGTTGCAATTGATGTCGTAGAGATTAGGAGGGGATAGAATGGCAATGATGGTGCGAATCATGTCCTTGCTTCCATTTGCCACAGGGTCTCTGTGCTTGCTATTGGTACTGGTATCTTTCTTTGGTTTCGCTTCTGGGGCCATCGACGAAGAAATTCCAGCCCTTCCTTGTGTAGGGACTCAATCAGAGTGTGCAACGGGGATGTCGGAGGCGGACCTCGATGTGCCAGCTGCATTCTTTTTACTGGATGTTAAACTAGACATCTCGATGGAATTGGACGATGAAGCATGGATTGGAATCGTTGATGCAAAGTACGCTGAATCCTGCCCACCGGGTGATACTGGATTGACCAATTGTACATCTTCAGATTACGTATTCCTCGCAGGCGGCCCCGATCACGAGGGAGTGATTTCTCACAATCTAGAACCAAGCAGTGTACGCTTTGTGACCGGAGGTGATGCAGGGGCCATTGAACTTCAAGATAATACAGTCACGACAGAGTGGTCTGTACACCTCGCAACTTGGGTTGAAGCTATTCTCGCACTGACTGGAATTGGTTTGTGTGCATCAGGAATGCACATGGCATTCCCAATGGTGGCAAAGATTCGCAAGGACTGAGCCGGTGCGTGGCTTTCAAGAACCGAATGTGGGTGGGGTAGAGTATGAGTGGATTCTGCTGCAGCGGATGTGGGGCTGACATTGATGTCAGTGGATTGGAACCTTCAATCACGGAACGCAAGGTCTTCTGCGTACGATGTGGTCACACTACCACGATTTAATTCAAACAGAATCGTCCCGGATGTGCCAATTTTCAGGTAAGGAGAGCGGGTCAGTTTCACGCATTTCCCCGATTCTTTCGATGATTTCGTATCGCAACCGTTCGATACCAGCCGGTTCTGTCGCACTAATGACAAGATGGCCTGTTGCTGGATTTCGAATTTCTGGAATCGGGCCTTCAGGGTCCTCATTCAATGCAGCCTCCATCTTACAAACTTCTGCCCATTCTTCTGCATCGATATCCTCGATGAGATCACCCTTTCCATCGATGACAACCAACGGTGTTTGAGGTAGCAAACTAGCGACTTCATTCAGCAAATTTGTCTGCACTTCCAAACTGGTCCCACCGGTTTCTGAAGGATCCATCAAGAATAGGCAGAGGTCTCCAACGTGCTCCAATGCTGCAATCGCCTGCATTTCGATTTGGTTGCGCTCCTCCATGGGCCTATCCAGAAGGCCTGGAGTGTCGACAAGTTGGTATTTTATTCGTCGATCGACGAAATGACCCACATGCAACTTCCGAGTTGTAAATGGATAAGCTGCAATTTCTGGCTTACCACTTGACATCGATGCGATGAGTGCTGATTTCCCCACGTTGGGTGCACCCGCAACCACGAGGCAGGGTTCGGTTGAATCAATCATGGGCAGAGTCCGGAGTGTATCCCGTGCATCCCGAAGGAAATCGAGATTCTTCTCGATTCGACCCATGATGCTGCAAATACGCCCATACGCTTCTCTGCGTGACTCATGCATAGGTGGGAGATTGACCATTCTACGCAATTTCTTTGCATTTTGCTGCGAAATTTCAACACATTTCTGAGCAGCCCATTGACACGCGCCTAAACTCTGTCGATAGTAATCACAGCCCACCGCTGCTTCGACCATGGCCACATCGAATCGGGACATCTTATCGAGACTCGGCCAGCGCCGGACCCACATAAGGAGGGTCGAGGAGAGGGAATCACCCGCAGAACCAACCATTCGGGTCATTTGCTTTCGAGTTCGGAAAGTACGATCTTTGTCGACAACGGCATCTCCTGCCTTTTTCGCCTTACTGAACGCCTTATCAAGGAGTTCTTCAACGGTCAACACGGTTGGAATGTTGCGCCAAACGACTGAAACCATGTGTTCCCCTCATCCCTGCGGCGGAGCCCATCCCTCTTCAAACAAGGGGCTTGAGACAACCCATCGGTTCAAGAGCAAGCAAGGATTGGGCAGTTCGATTCCGATGCCCGATGATTCACCAGACCTCCCTGAATGGGCACTCTCAATTTGGGAAGCTCTCGGCAAGCCCGAAGTGTTGAAGTTCTCGATACAAGTGGTGCTTATCGCTATATTGCACGTGACGTAATCGTCGAAGTTCGCTTAATTGCACATATGCGACCCGCTTACATCGATGACAATGAATTGCTCCAATTTGAACGCGAAGACCAGAAGCGTCGTACCAAGATCCATGAGGATGTTGAGAAGAAAACCAAAGGTGGAGACGACGATCACCTCTGGGGTTGAATCAATGGTAGCCCATCCTGATTGGAAAATCATTGACGAACACCACTTGGAGCGCGTTTGGTCCTTTCCAGATTTCGCTTCGGCTCTTGAATTCACCAATAGGGCTGGAGAAATCTGTGAAGCACAGAATCATCATGCCGAATTCGAACTCGGTTGGGGACGAGTTCTTGTCCGAACCTGGAGCCATGATATCGATGGATTGTCCCCCCGTGATTGGAAACTCGTTGAGGAAATCGACCGGTTGGTGTGATGAGATGGTTGGGTTCAATCGGCATATGTTCTTCTGTGCTCATGAGAGAGACGGTGATGCGTTGCGCGGCTGCTGTGCTGCCAAGAGAAGTTTGGCCTTGATGAAGGCGGTTAAGACTGCAGCCAAGGCTGAAGGAATATCTAATATTCGAGTACAGAAATCCGGTTGCTTGGATCAATGTGAACGTGGAATTTCTTGTGTAGTTTACCCAGAGGGTGTGTGGTACACTCTCACTGGGGAAGAAAACATCCCGGAACTACTTGAGCATCTTCGCTCAGGAACTGTAGCCGATCATTTGAGGATGAAACTGGAGGATTGAACATGAAACGTGTCGTGTATGCTCGCAGAGGCGGGTTGGAAGCCATTGAAATCGTCGAAGAAGAGGACCCAACGCCAACGGCTGATCAAGTGCGAATTGAAGTACACAGAGCTGGTATCAACTTTGCAGATTTGATGATGCGCCAAGGATTGTATGGAGCCGCACCGGATTTCCCATTCACACCCGGATACGAGGTTTCAGGAATTGTTCGAGAAGTAGGCGAGAACGTTGAGGACTTTGCCGTCGGCGATCGTGTTGTTGCATTCTCTGGATTCGGGGGGTATGCTGAGCAAGTGGTAGTGGATACAAAGCAGGTTTGGCCCCTGCCTGAGAGTATATCTTTCGATGCTGCTGCTGCAATGCCTGTGACCTATCTGACCGCCCACCATATGCTAGTCTACTTGGGTAATTTCAAACCTGGAGATTCCATTTTGGTTCATCATGCTGCAGGTGGTGTGGGTACAGCAACCGCCCAACTGGCTAGAGCCCTAGAGGCGGGTAGTGTGTATGGTACCGCTTCTGCAAACAAGGCAGAATTTGTAGAATCGCAAGGCATGATTCACATCCCTAGGGGGGAGGACTTCGCCAAGCGCATCAAATCAGAGATCGGAGGCGTGCATCATGCATTGGACCCAGTTGGTGGCAAACACATCATGGATTCTTATCGCGCCCTGCGCAATGGTGGCCGACTCTATGTCTTTGGTGCATCTTCCGCGGTGAAGGGACCGAAGCGGTCGATGCTGAAAGCCCTCAAAATGTGGTGGGACACGCCTCGTTTTGACCCAATTCGTATGATGAACTCTAACAAATCGGTCTACGGTATTCACATGGGAATGTGGAAGGATGAAGATGTCGTTCGTAAACAAATGGTTTCACTTGCCAAGATGCTTGAACTTGGACATATTGACCCAGTGATTGATTCGGTTTATCGATTTGAGGATGTGGCCGCAGCACAACAGCATATTCATGATCGTGGCAATCGAGGCAAAGTATTGCTCGACTTCAGCCCGAAGTAATCACAGTTTGACTGGGCGGGTGGCACCGCAAGCCTGGCACTTCAGCAATGTCGTGCGGTCTTCTTTGAGGAAGGAAGTGTCGGGTGCATTACACTGGTGGCACAAAATGTAGGCTTTGACATAGGCAACGATACGCCCCTTGATTCGACGTGGAGGAATTCGCCCCTTGAGTAGAATCCGTCCTTTCTCACGTGTTCCACTTGTACCGAGTTCATTTTGCAGAAAATGATAGACATGGTCTGCATCGCGGTCCATCATTGACACCATCTCGCTGAAATTGCGCAAGATGGTCTGCGAACCCTCGATGAGAACATCAGGTTCAGGCAATGTCCAACGACTTCGCGATGAGATGTCTTCGGGAATCTTGTCCCGTGCTCGGTCGAGCAACGACTCATAATCGAAGTCCGTCATCGTCTCGCCCACCCGCATCCCCTTCTTGAGGCCACCGACAGAACCAATGTTCCCCAACCCAGCGCAAGGGGTGATGGACGAGGCCGTAGAGGTGCGAATTGCCCGCATCCATCCCGATGCATTGCTTCCAGTTCAGGGCAGCAATCTTGCAGCTGGATTTGACCTTCATTCTGTCGAGCGAGTTGAGGTCCAAAAAGGGACCACTGAAATGCTCCCTACCGGTCTTGTTCTAGCCATCCCACCAGGTTGGGAAGGGCAGGTTCGTTGTCGTTCAGGGTTGGGGAAACGTGGACTCATTTTACCCAATGGCATAGGCACCATCGATGCTGATTATCGGGGCGAACTGATGGTGCTCGCACACTGGATTGGAAAGACTGAATCTTTTGTCGTTGAGAAAGGTGAACGGATTGGCCAATTGCTTCTGAAACGCGTCCCTGAAATTCTCTTTGTAGAAGTTGATAGAGAGGCACTTGATGATACTGACAGAGGCGACGGCGGATTTGGTAGTACGGGTCGATTCTAGATGGAGTCCTATGGACTCTGAGCGGTGATTTCATAGGATGCGGTCCCGCAGACATCTTCGATTCACATGGCTATAAGCATCGACGAACTGCGAGAAATGGTCGCGGAAATGACTGAACAAGGGCTCAACACGCAACAGATTGCGGATGAGTTGTCCATCTCTCAAAGAACCGTAATTTGGCTAAATTCTGGGGCGGCCGAAGTCGATCATCCCGACGATATTAGAATCGGATGGCGAACCATTGGTGCTCGCCCCAATCGAATCAACGCAATTGGAGCCATCATGGCTGACATTGTACTCGAGGAACTTGAAGAGATCGAAGAGGTCGACACCATTGTTGGCATCAGCCTGAATGGAATTCTGTTTGCCAATTCAATAGCTGATCAACTCAATGTCGATGTGGCCATTTTCCGTTCTGTTTCAGAAGAAGGAGATGGGCATTTGTCAAACAAATATGGCAATGTTGGCGGACGAAAGGTCGTCGTCGTTGACGATGTGTTATCGTCAGGTGAAACCATGCGAAAAACTATCAAAACACTACAAGATGTTGGTGCTGAAGTTGTCCTCTGCATAGTGATGGTCAACAAGACCGAGGAAAACGCAATCTCTAGTGTGCCTCTTCGGGGCCTCATTCGTACCGTGAGAGTCTGAGGTGAACCCACATGCACTGGGCCGATTCGATTGCGAAGGCCCTGTCACATCGCGGTGACAAGCATGTCATCGCCTCTGGTATCACGCCCTCCGGTGAATTTCACATTGGCCACTTGAGAGAAATTCTCACTTCTGACATCATCAAGCGGGCCTGTTGGAATGATTTTGATAAAACCGGTCCAAAAGCTGAATTTGTTTTCTTCGTTGATGATGCGGATCCATTGAGGAAGGTGTATTCATTCCTAGATGAGTCCTATGAACAGTACATTGGCCACCAATTGGCAAATATTCCACCTCCTGATGAAAATGGAATGCCCGACCATGCTCGATTTGAGCAAGGAATTTCTTATGCCAATCATTTCCTTGAACCATTCAAGCA
>JAPKEY010000055.1 GCA_028821815.1 Candidatus Poseidoniales archaeon
GCGCAGTCATCACGGGCATGGGTGGGGGTGCAGGCATCTCTGGCATGGGTGGAGGTGCAGGCATTGCGGCCGGCATGGGTGGAGTGGGTAAATCCCCCGCAGAAGGCATAGGAGGTGGTATTGGCAAGCCTACAGGTGCTGGCATGGGTGGGGGTGGTGGAAGGTCTGCAGACCCAGGCATTGGTGGTGGTGGAAGGGTTGGATTCTCATCTTCGTCAGACATGTTACACACCACCGTACCAACCTTGAACCTGCGTTCGCCTTTAACGTATGCTGCGGTAGTCCTTCCACACCAACATAGTTGGTGTAAGGCTAATCAATGGGTTCAGCCCATTTTTTGAGTACCAAAAATGTCGCTGTTGCCTCATCTACATGGTAAATTTCACCGGCATCTAGTTGACCCGTGGATTCACCGATTCTGTACTGAACATCAGACCGAATAGCTCGCACCTTCACATCATTGACCCCCATCTTCCAAGGTACTGCTTCAGATAATGGGTCGAACGCATTGGCACCGTGTGGATCAAGGCGTTCTAGCGGAAATTCAACTACCTTCATCCCAGATTTACCGTGCAAACTCGTCGGCCAACGTATGACTCGTTTCAAATCAATTGTGACAACTTCATCGGTTTCCCCCGCATTACCGAGGACCACCGAACTATCACCCTTGACCAATTCGAGGAAAATATTGTCATATTGGGACCCACCACTACGCCCACCAAATACCGGTTTTAGTTCCCCGGTTGCAAAACCATTTGCCAATCTGTCTCGACGTCCTTTATCTTGGACTTTTTCTGCAATCGTAAGAATTGATTTTGGTCCACAACTTTTCACTAGGCAATTCGGTGTTCCAATGCGTGAATCTATGATTGATTTGAGTTCTTTCAGGGATTTTCTACCATCTGCATTATCCTGTGCTGCAATATCGAGTTTATTCAGTACTGAATCAACACCAGAAGTGATACGCCGCTTCCACGCGCAATCCGGTCCTTTCAACAATACTTCGACACTAGCCCCTTCACCCTTAATGTGGGACACGATTTCTCGTCTGGCTTGTGAATCAAGAGCCCAAATATCAGGCGATCTGTAATGTAGGTGGAATCCACGGTGCCCGGAGAATGTAATTTGTAAATATTGTTGATCAAATCCAAACTCTGGCTCCAAAAAATCAGTCCACAACTGGAATGCTTGTTCTTGAATAACATGAATCATTGTCGGGAAATCACCATCGGTAACCCCCGGTAAATGATCACCATCTAAATCGAAAATCAAATCTGCGCCTTGCAAACCTTTCTCTTTCATTATTCGTTGGTTTGGGTCACGATAATATGCAGTAGAATAGAAACAACTATTGGGGGTTTTACGGACAACATGTGCGAGTAAGTCAGCTGGTTTCCGAAATCCACGGTGTCGTTCCGGAGGCCGGTCATCGAATCCGACAAACATCCATTCTCTAGAACGGAGACGTGGTGGGTACCACATTTCATCAATTTTACAATTCCTGTAGTATTCACCGAACTTGAATGCGTATCGGGCCCAACCTACAGACATCGACTCACCACGAAGTGATGAACGGTGGGGGCTATTGAATACGACGCTTACGAGATTCGCAAGCCAGGATTCGAGTTTGAGTCTGTTGATGACTCAGCACCAGTCAAGGACACATAACAATCCCAACAAACATATTGGCCATCGATTGTACATGATTCTCCAAATGTCATTAGAGCACCACATGAATCACACACAGGACCCAACTGTCCTTTCGATATCGCCAACCTCGACTTGTCTACCATATCCTTCAGAGTTTGCAACGCAGGTCGGCTATTAAGGACGCCGTTCTTCCATTGAGTCCTTTGAGCCGAATCTGTCAAATGGGCAACGCTTCCCGCATCGAATATGGGCAATGACAACGTGCGTACGATACGAGTTGGGCATTCCCCCGATCCAGATGATGCATTCATGTTTCACGCACTGACCACTGGTGCATTCGAAACTCCAGGTTATCGATTCGAACATGTATTGTTAGACATAGAAACCCTCAATCAAAAAGCTCTCGAGGGTGAATATGAGGTTAGCGCAGTCAGCATTCATGCATATCCGGAAATTAGTGAACGGTATGCTTTGATGAATTGTGGTGCGTCAATGGGGGAAGGATATGGTCCAATGCTAGTCACAAATACACCGATTACACTTGATGAAGCATGCCGTGGAACGATTGCTATTCCAGGGTTAAAAACAAGTGCCTATCTAGCACTAAAACTTGCTTGTGGCGAGGTTGACATTGCCGTAGTACCCTTTGATGAAATCATCCCCAGAATTCAATCAGGTGAATTTGCAGCCGGTGTCATCATCCACGAGGGACAATTAACTTGGAAAGAGCATGGAATGAATCTTCTCTTGGATTTGGGTGTATGGTGGAATAATGCAAACAATGGTTGGCCACTCCCCTTGGGCGGTAATGTCGTTCGCCGTGATCTTGGTGAAGGAGTATGCGCACAAATATCTGAATGGGTTAAGATGTCGATTGAATATAGTATCAAAGAACCAGAAGCTGCTCTTGATTTTGCCATGCAATGGGGCCGGGGTATCGATGAGGAAACAAATTCAAAATTTGTGCAAATGTATGTAAATGAACGTACTATTGACTATGGCATTGATGGAAGAGAAAGTATCAAAAAGTTTCTCAAGGATGGACAAGATATTGGAATGATTGATGTAAATTTTGACACAGATAGTGTTGATTTTATCGGTGCAGATAATGAATAAATACCAGGGACCGAACCACCATCATCAGTTCATCTGCTTTATTATCGAGAGCCTGTAATGTCGAATCTTGCGAAGTATTGCTAATTTACTGGAATGGGTCAAAAATCGCGATTTCGTGTATAATTGATGCATATATTGCGCAATGCCTTTGAGTGGAATTAGACTACCACTATCGTGGCCGGTGCTAATTTCAACAATTGTGGCCTCACAGGGGTTCTACTTTCACTTTGCATCGTTACTGTATGCATGACACCTTTAGTGGCTGCGTCAAGTGGATTGGCGTGGGCTGGAGCTGCTGAATCGGAGTTCGGCTATGGCAGCGCAGTCGCATATAGCCCGAATGGAGATATTGTAGCAAGTGCTCACCAATCGACAATTATGATTGTGGACACAGTAACAAACGAGAGAATACAGAACTTCCACGTGGATTTTTTTGTAGATTCAATTGTATTTACATCGAATGCTCAATACCTGCTAATCGGTATGGTAAGTCAGTTGCCCAACACTCCAGCAACTGTTGTGTATGAACTCAATGATGGTGTGTATGAACGGACCATGCATACAGAAGATGGGATGAATGTTGATCGAATTAGCATATCACATGACGACAATACATTCGCGACGGCAGCAGAAAATGGTGACATCATTGAGTGGAGCATGAATAATGGAACGGGATCAATTTTAGATGCCGAGCGAGTATATTCTTCACCGCACAACGGGCATATTTCATGTCTGGACCATTCAAATGATGGGCAACACCTACTGAGTGGGGCAACCGATGGTATTGTGATACTATGGAATCGGTATAATCAGACTGAAATTGCCCGTTGGGAGTATACTCACCCCATCGTTGACTGTAAATTCTCCAATGATGGAGCTCTCATGTCTTGGATTGGTGAGGGTTCCCTATACCTGAGAAACCACGATGTCACCCAATCTTATTTCGGGCAATATGATATCAGTTTAAACGCATCACAAATGGTGTACACATACGATGATTCAGAAATCGCAATATTATCATCTGAAGTTATTTCCCCGCAATATCGCCGGGTAGATTTTGTTGAAATCAAATCGATACCTATCACAACATCTCGAACCTTGTTTTTTGGTCACAAGGCTGTAATGATGTCCCTTCACCCCAGTTCTAATGCCTTGGCAATTTCTACATTGTCAAATCTAGTTGCCTTTTATTCAGATTCTGTTTACTCTGAATTAGAAATCCCCAATTCAATTGATACAGATCAGGATAATCTGGCTGATCACGTAGATGATGATGATGATGGGGATGGCATTCTTGATGAGTATGATAACATCTGTATCGCTGGTACCAATTGCCACTTACAACCTGACCAAAATTTCATTCGCCAATTTGACATTTCAGTGAATCACGATTCAGTGATTGTGATTGAAACCATCCATCTTGATGCTAAAAATAGTCAGCATCTACGAATCTTGGCTTCAGCTTCACTTAATTCCAATCATCGTGTTGATACAGATGAATTTATGCAAATGCAGCATTCTATCTGCACTGAGTACAATACCAATGAGGTACTATCTAGATGGGGTGAAAATCTTGAAATTGATGCCAATCCATACAACCCAGTTTCCGTTCAATGTAGTATCGAAGAATCTGATTTATATGGTACGATGGACAGTGATAGAGGTACCAGAATTTCAGTCAGTTGGCGAGTAGAGGGTTTCATTGACGCATCAGTACAGACACCGTACAATGTCAGCATCTTATCGGGCATTCAAACCCCCAGTGAAAGTATTGCACAAAATGTCCATGCATTCCCAATCCAAGTTCTGATTGAAGATGTCAGTGGTAGTCGAATTGACTATGAAGTTTGGAATCGCAGAGATCCAGATATTTATTTGCTGATGGATATTCCTCCAGTCGATGAACCATCCAATGTTGATTCATTGGTTGAACTACTGACAACTTACTGGTATGCGTTCACATTCCTCTCGATATTATCTATATCAGCGATATCCGTGGCAGTGATACGGTATCGAAATTCGATTGATTTCTCAGACACAAACCACACTGAACACATTGATTCCCAGTCAGATGAAGAATTGGAACAACTCATCGACGATGCTGCAGCATGGGATGAAGGGATGGCGGACGAACATTCGCCTAAATCAGGACCAGTTCCGCCTTCAGCAGTTATCAGAGATTTACGAGGCACGCCCAGACCACCAGGTGCGGTACAGCGTGATATCGCTAGACAAAGTCGTCAACCGAACCCTTCTTCGAGAATGCATAAAGTGAAACGGACACGCAAAACAGAATCTACTGATGCTATCGATACTGAATCTGTAGATTTCAAGCACTTGATTGTGCCAAGTAAAGAAGATGAAAGATCAGACATTGAAGGTGAGGGAAAAATCTCAGATGCGATCGCTTACATAACTTCAGAAACGGAAACTAAATCAAAACGAAAGCGTCCTGTACGCCGAAAGAAGTCGAGTAACTAGAGGTCCACAATTTGGTAGGATGGTAATGCACATACTTCCTCCAAGAAGTGTTTAAGCCCCTTTTCTCCAAGACTATCGAGACGATGAACAACCTCTCCGAAGTACTGCTCAATCCTTTCCTCACTGAAACCACTGCGAGTTGATGTTGCACGAATGACAGAATCTCTAACAGTAGGCGAACTTTCGAAAGATTCTAGCTGAGTTCGAAGTAATTTGTGTGCTTCCCTAAGCATTTCGGGTGGTGCATCGCGATGGGCTGCATATACGGCAAATACCATAGGGAAACCGGTTAGTTCCAACCATGCTTGACCTAAATCCATTCGGATTAACTCGGGATGTCTAGCTGATTCATCGAGGGCTCTGTCACCAATCAACAATGCACCATCACACCGATCAAGCATTTGACCAAGATCAGGGCCCATGTTAACTGGACGTGGATTCAAACCCATCTGTTGTAGTAACCACATGCATAACTTTCGAGACGTGGCAGAGTCTGTTGGTAATGCGATATCTCTCATTTGTGAAGGATCTCTGTCTCCAAATAAAAGAACTGAGCCAACGGTGCCTGTTGAACCAATGCAAATATCAGGCAACAATTGTAATTGGTCAGAATACTTAGCAAAATCTGCGGTTGGTATTGGGGCAAGTAAGCAATCCTTTCGAAGAATATGGCCCGTCAACCATGATGGTGGCGCTGGTAAAACTTCCCAGGGTGGTGGCAAATCATGATACAAAGGATCACAATTCACAAATGCTACGCGACCCAATATCTGATGCCATCGATTCAATTAATCACCAACCGTTGTGGAGACAGGTAAACGTATGCCAGCGTCGTAATCATCATCTTCAAAGCGCCTGAATTTAGTATAATTTGAATTCCTTTGAACTGGCAGTCCTTTCGCTTCGACGATAAACTTCGTTAGTTGGGATTTCGAATATCCTACGACTGATTTTGAACCCGCCTCGTGCATGATCTCCTCGTGCCCAACCGTACCATCAAAATCGTCAGCCCCATGGTGTAAAGCCAATTCAGACATATAATCGCCAATATTCATCCTGTATGCCTTGATATGGGGAATGTTATCTAACATTAACCTAGATACTGCGATCATGCGTAATACTTCATTCCCACTGGCCAATTGTGCCTCCGGAAGCCTTGAGTTATCGGGCAAATATGGATAAGGAACAAAACATTGGAATCCGGATGTTTCATCCTGTAATTCTCGTAATTTACATAAATGTAAAATCCGTTGTTCAATTGATTCTATCGTACCAAATAACATGGTGCAGTTGGTTGGCATACCGATTGAATGTGCATCTCTGTGAATAGAGATATACTCGTCACTAGATTCCTTACCATGACAGATGATGTCGCGAACTGCATCGTCAAGAATTTCGGCACCACCCCCTGGTAATGAGTCTAATCCTGAGTTTTGCAAACGGGATAATAATGCTCGTGGACTGATTCCGCTTACTTCTGCAATATGCTTGACTTCAACAGCTGAGAGTGATTTGATATGGATATGGGGGAACTCTTTCTTTACATTAGAGAATAGTGATTCATAGAAGGAAACATCCCATTCAGGATGAAGACCACCTACTGTATGAACTTCATCTATGATATTTTCATAGGGGCGAATTCGTTCGATAAATTCGTTAATACTCAAAGCATACGCATCTTTTGCTTTGGGTCCACGCCGAAAGGCACAGAACTTACAAGCCAATGTACAGATGTTTGTTTGATTCACATGCAGATTTGAATTGAAGAATACTTGATTATCAAACCGTGCATTCCTCGATGTAGTTGCTAGTGAAGCCACAACATTGAGATCGGGATAGTTCCACAGCAATATTCCTTGTTCTACAGTCAAGTGCTTTCCATTACGAAGAGAATCCACAATACCACGAAGTTGAACTGGAAATGATTCAGTCACAGGTAGTAATTCATCCAAGCGTTGGCACCAATCAATGTTGACACCACAAGATTCGATATCTGAAATCCATGACTTCATTCTATCACCTGTTCAATTGTTTTGGTTCCTGCGATCGCCCGATAAGTTTCCGAACTTCATCGAAAAAGAATACTCCGGAAGCAGTTGCAAAGACAATCCCCCAATCCTGTAATTCGAGTGGAACCACTGAAAGTAAATCGCCAATCTCAATACCAATAATTGGGATGGATAACATTGAACCTTGAACCAAGAATAGCAAAAATGCCGCACTGATTGCAAATGAAATTGTAATTGCTTTATTGTTGAACAATCCCAATTCAAAAATGCTACGATCGGTACTCCTACAGTTGAGTACGTTGAATAATTGAAATAGTACAAACACCGAAAATGCCATTGTCTGCGCCTTCACAAACCGTTCTCCAGCATCAGCACGCCATTCCTCTTCGATACAATATCCATTCACATCAAGATAGCTTTCTTCTATGCTGCCATCGAATTCAGTGCATGGTTCCCCACTTGAGATGATCCCTCCTCCTGAAAACCAAAACACAGCAGCTGTACCCAAGAACATCACAATACCGAGCATGATAATTACACTACGATCAGAACGATTTGGCAGCGATTCATCTAACTCTCTCGGCGGTTCATTCATCACATCTGCATGCCGTTTCTCTATGCCCAACGCAACAGCAGGTGGCCCATCCATCAAAATATTGATTACAAGTAATTGTGTAACTGTCAATGGCAAATTCCAGCCGAACAGGAATGGTGTGATGACAATTAACAAAACAGCCGCTACATTGGTGGAAATTTGGTAGCGTACAAAATTACGGATATTGAGATATAATTTCCGCCCCTCTTCTACGGCAGAAACAATATTTGCGAAATTATCATCCTGTAGTACCATATCAGAGGCGTCTCTAGCAACATCGGTTCCGGTATTGCCCATGGCAACACCAATGTTCGCTTGAGATAGGGCAGGGGCGTCATTATCACCATCACCGGTCATAGCTACAACATGACCTTGTACCTGCAATTGCTCAACAATGCGTAATTTTTGATCTGGAGTCACTCTACTAAAGACGGCTATTGTATCCAACCTTTCTCGTAATTCAATATCGGAACATTCCCTCAATTCTTTACCACTCATGTGGTCCGAATCATCCAACACAATTCCAATTTCCCTACCAACAGCCATCGCAGTCATACGTTGGTCACCTGTAATCATTGTAACACGAATACCAGCTGCATGGCATTTCGAAATAGAATCTAGAACTTCTGGCCTCGGTGGATCCATAATTCCCACCAAACCTAAGAATATCATCTCCTCTTCAACGGATTCAACTGAATCAATGTCGACGTCGTCTGATACTCTACGCGCACACAAGGCAAGAACGCGCAGTGCCCGTGAGGCATATTCCAGGTTAATTTCAGAAATCGTATCCTT
>JAPKEY010000248.1 GCA_028821815.1 Candidatus Poseidoniales archaeon
CCACCGGAGATGATGATGTCCGCATCGGATACATCTAGGCGTTCACTGTCTTTTGCAATCGCTTCTTTAACCGATGTGGCAACATCAGCACTTTGATTCACTGTACTCATATCGGCACTACCGCCACCATCCACAGCTGCGAATGTGTTTGGACGTAGGGTCAGAATGGTGTCTTCGGAAATCGTGATTGATTCCATCGCCTTGCCTGAATATATTGGCCGGGATACTGTGTTTCCTGAGATACTAGTGACATCCTGTACCACGGCGACGCCTTTAGCCACCGCCATACGAGCTGCGATTTCACGACCATTTGCGGTCGATGCTGCAAGTACCCGACCCTCTGTGAGCGAACCCATAGCGGAAGCCCATGCCCCACCATCAAAGGATGAGAAGCAGTCGCCTTCCACGGAGATGACTTTTGCCACACCTGACAATTCGGCTGCCTCAGCAGCCCCTATGCCTCCCGCACACAATACAGTAACATCTCCGCCGGCTGCACCGACCAATTGAGCAGTGACTGGATGTAGACTATTTCCTGATATTTCTGCAATAACTGTAACCATATTCATCCCCCCTCAAATCACCTTTGCTTCATCGCGTAATTTACTCACTACAATGGAGACGCTTTCAGCCCCCTCGAATTTTTGACCTGCTGGTTTCTCTGCAGGTGGAGATTGATTGTCCAGAGATACGGAGGCAGAACCGATGTCAACACCTAGGTCACCAATGGACATGGTTTCAATCGCCTTTTTCTTGGCCATCATGATCCCCTTGACATTTGGACGTCGCAATTCGGTGCTCATTTTGTCAAAGGCGATGACACAAGGTGCGGCAACCCTCACTCGCTCCATTCCACTTGCGCTAGGGCGAAGTGCGAGGAAGCCTGAGGAATCCCCTGAAAGTTCGCTCACCATCGTCACGCAACCTGCACCCAATTTCTCAGCAACGCCTGGTCCTGTCGAACCGGCATTGGTATCTGCAGCTTGCTTTCCACAAAATACAACGTTTGCACCGGTTTTCTCGACAGCCGCTGCTAGAATGGATGAGATTTGATTTGAATCGAGGGTCGTCAAATCTTCAACGACGATGTGCATGAGGTTGGTTGCACCAACTGCAGCCGCATCTGTGAGCATCTTCTTGGCACGATCGGGTCCACATGTGATTACTGTAACCGAGCCGCCTTGTGTCAAGGCTGCTTCTAGAGCATACTCGTCGTATGGACTCATCGACCATTTGTTGACGGCGCCCTCATCAACGCGACCATCGCTGACAACGATTTTCGCATTGGTATCAGGAACTTGTTTCAATAGAACTGCAATATCTGCCATTCAGTCATCACCTAGGTGATGCGCCACCGAAAGTCCCTCTAAGAACGATTCGGTGTGGATAATACACCTGTGAATTACTCGACCCAAGCGTAGGTTCGGGCACCCTCTAGTTCGCCCTCACCCTCGATATCGACCAAGGCAAATTCTCCACGTGGCTTGAGAACGCTGCCTTCATGAATGCCCTTGTGCAATTCTTCGTAGGTAATTTGGTCAATCGCCATGCGGCCTGCCATTCTTTCAAACAGGTTCCAACTGGCGACTACTTCACGCCAATGCTCGCTGACAATGCCTTCGAAAACCTTGGCCTTGGCACCAGACCCATACCCACAAAGGCCAAATTGTTGACCATCAAGTGGGCTATCCTCTTCATAATCCGATTCAAAGGTTGACATCATTGCCAAGAAGATGGAACCCGTATACTGGTTGCCTA
>JAPKEY010000056.1 GCA_028821815.1 Candidatus Poseidoniales archaeon
ATTGTATTTTCTGATGGCTCAGCGCGTTCCGGTGCAACCCGAGGTTCCACCGCTAGCCGCATCATGCATTTGGATGGCAACTCGGTTCGTGTAACATTGGAAGTACACAACGCAGGGAGGGATCCTTCAGGGCTGCGAATCACTGAATTCATGGCGGACCCATTGAATGGACCTCCAGAATGGATTGAATTGGAAAATCCAGATGGTTTTGCAATGAATCTCTCAGGTTGGAGTCTTGCACGACCTGGTGCCTTTGAACTCATTCAAGATGGAGCCTTGGCTGCTGGGGGTCGAATTATTTGCACGGGTAATGCAATCACACAGTACAATCCAAACAATGTCATGATGATTGACATGGCATCTACCGGTGTTCTCGGAACTGGGGCAATTGATGCACTGACGGTGGAAGGTGACACCATCACACTCGCCTGGACTCGTCCAGGAACTGTGCTCACGCTTGATGTAATCGTAGTGACATGGGATAGTTCATGGGATATACAATCTAATCACTCGATGACATACAATTTGGGTGGTTCCACAAGTAGTTCAACGAATTGGACTGCTGTCGACGGCGGCACGCCCGGTTGGTGAAGAAACACGATATGCAGGCCGATTTGGCATTGACCAGTCAATCGGCTTATCTACGGCCTGTTGAATCGCGCCCTGTTCCCATGATGCCAACCCCGCAGTACGAGCGTGACAGGTGTGTCACCGGAATTGCCGGACTGGACGAAATTATGCGTGGTGGAATCCCGTATGGTTCGACTGTTCTGGTCGCCGGGACCTGTGGTTCTGGAAAAACCACAATGTGCATGGAATTTTTGGTGAATGGCGCCCAGAATGGGGAAGCATGTGCACACTTTTCAGCCACAGAACCGTCTGTAAAACTCCTAGAGAATGTTCGCCAATTCGATTTCTTCGATATGCGCCTCGTCGATCGCGGTTTGATTAACGTCTTTGACATGGACGTACTATTCTCTTGGTTGGGTATGACAAAATCAACCTTTGAGTTATCCGATATCGATGCAATGGTGAAATCGATTACCGATATTGTGAATACAATTGGTGTAACGAGATTGGTGATTGATTCGGTAACAACATTGTGCTACAAAATTCCAAGTGAACAACTCATCAGGGATTTCTTGTTCAAACTGGGCAAAGCGCTTTCGACATTGGGTTGCACGGCACTATTGGTGTCCGAAATTACTTCATCAGGTGCCAAAGCATACTGGTCATCTTTTGGTGTCGAAGAGGCGATTCTTGATGGCATCATTGTACTAGGTGATGTGGAGAGAATGGGGCACCTTCTACGCTTTGTTCAGGTCGTCAAAATGCGTGGAACGTCACATGCGCGTGCAAAATATGCTCTGGAGTTGACTCCAAAAGGTGTCATGCTCACACCTATGTTGAAGTGGGGTGGTGTAAATGATTGAGCTAGATGGTGGAATCGCCCAGCAATTGGCCGAAGAAGCTACGCCATCATCAGCCATCCAGGTGCGTGTAGGTACGAGTAACTCAGAATTGATTATCGCCTCTATTTTACAACCTCTGATTCAGGATTTTGAAATGCGAGGCGTATACATCTGTGCATCGCGCAGTGCGGCAGAAGTGATTCAAACCTTAGAGCAGATTGGTGTCGATCCGAGTGGAGTGCAGTTCATTGATACCGTATCAAGTGGATTCATCGGTGGCACTAATGTCCCATACCCGAATGTACGCTTTGTCGACAGTCCCATCATGCTGGAATCTATCATGCTACAAACACTCTATCACTTGGGTGAAAACACAGAAACTGGAAGCTTTGTTATTCTGGACTCGGTCAATGCGCTTTCAATATACAATGAAAAGAGAATGCTGGCAGAGTATCTTCACACATTCATCAACACATTCCGTGCGCGAGAGGTTCTGACTGCAATCGTCAATGTACCAGATCAGACACCACCCGGTGTGCTGGCAAATTTAGATTTGTATTGTACAGATTTAATCGACCGTGGGCAGGTCGTCATTCATTGAGGGGTGTTGAAATATGACCGATTTCCAAAAACCTTCAATCCAATTCGATGCTGATGATGAAGAATTCTACGGCGAAATGGCAAGTATCGGCTCGCCCAAATTTGATGCGATACTAACAGGGAAGGCTCTCAATGAAGGGAGTATCCCTCGAGGATTTACGTTGTTGGCCATTGGCAATCAAGGTGCAGGCATGGACTTATTCGGAAAACAATTCGCATCAGTAGCAGAAGATTCTGCGAATACACTTCTTGTATCAACCGCTGAAAGTCAAGCCGAAATTCTCTCGCTGTTCAAACGCTATGATTGGCCGCTCGATATCATGGTGCGAACCATGGGTGAAGAGTATAACCACAATGTTCTGGAGAGGGATTTGAAAGCCAGCAAATATCGCCTTGAAGGATTTACAATGGAGGATATTCAACGACTTGCACAAACACGGTTCGTTGAGAATGAGGTTCATGATTATCTGACCGACCTCACAAGCCAAATGACATCTCTACCACCCTACTTCCGAGCTACTGTTGACAATCTCGACTTTTTCTTTGCTAGAAATGAACCTGCCCGGGTAATTTCTATGCTGCGTATGATTCAGGCACACACACAGTTGCACCGTGGTACCCTTCTGCTCAATGTCTCAAGCGATATGGTCGACAAATCCGTTGTACGTGAATTGTATTCGATTTGTGATATCGTGATGGAATTTGAAGTTGGTATGATGGGAACTGATTTTGAAACTCGCATGGTCATCCGGAAATTCCGTAACGGACCTCAGAATCTCAAAGCGATCTCATTCCGTGTCACCACGGATGAAGCTATCACACCAGAGACAGTTGAACGCATCGCTTGATTTATTCAAAAGAAGGACGACACCCATACGACGGGGTCTCCGAATAGGATGAGGGGCAAAATTGCTGGAAACACAAACAGTAGGAACGGGTGCTTGGCAGTCACCCAGGCCTTATCCAATCCTTCCGCAGCCAATTCATCCAACACTGCCGCCACATCTGTTTCGGCGCGACTACCTCGAACTGGACGCATTCGACGAGTGAGGCCACTGGTGCCGTCAGGTTTGTCGGTAACTTCCTCTAGCAACCAAACATGTTTCTGCGGAATATCTGACAGGGGCATCCGTGACGCATGCCAAGACATTGAAAGTGGTAGTAAATCTCCAGCCGCCACATTTCGAGTAATCATCACAAATGGTAACACAAGGAATGCTAATCCAGCCCAGATTAACAAAGATAAAGCGGGTGGCATGGAGGTGGAAAATGTCTCACCGGTGGAATTCAGTGGGAAGGCTGCACCATTCCAAGACGGTAACAAGAGTGTGGCCAACATCATCGCTTTTGCATCTGCGCCACCATGCAGCATCCTGAATCTCCAAGCCATTTCAAAGAATATCAAAGCAATTCCCATGATGACCATTTGACCCCAAAGAAGAGCCGAATCGGTAGCGACTGTTCTGGGTACATTCGGATCGAAATAATCGAGGATGACAGGGGTGTATTCCATCGCACCCATCACAAGCCCCACTCCGCTTACAAAGTACCAAATTGTGATCGAAATGTCGAGAATTGAACCCCTCATGATGTCTGAAATATCAGGTCGACCAATCAATGCGGTTGAAGCGAATGCAACAGCAGCGGATGCTGTGAGCCAAATCATCCAATTCGCTTCGAGGATGAGTAATTCAAGGCATAACAAAAACAAGGTGGGTTTAGCCCAAGTCCACCACCATTCATTAGAAACCCGTCGAGTTTTGTGATCTAGCCAAGCAGCCCCACCAAAACAAAGGATGAGGACACCCAGTCGAACCCATTGGATGAGTTCCAATTCAAAGTTGCCATCCGTCATGCTACTCAACACCTGCACCGGAAAGCGACTTAAAGCAGCCTCGGCCCCGCATCGCTGTGAGTGCAGGTTTGAGGGAGTACTATGACAGCCGATATCGAAACCCGAATGCAGCAAATTGCTGCTGTGATTACACAATTAGATGACCCCAAAGTACCTCGTAATATCCGAAAAGGTGCGAAAGATGCTGTTGAAAAATGGCTCTTAAACAAGAATAAGCAACTTGATGTTAGAATCGCAATGTCTCAAGCAAAGTTAGATGAACTCTATGAAGACCCAAATATTCCAATGGAATTTGGAACATTGATTTTGCAAATCAATACAGCACTGGAACAGATGCTCACTGATTTGCACTCCTGATGGCCCACGGCATTCTCGTATTGGCCAACCCAAGGCCTTCGCCTTTGGCTGTGATTCCAATCAATCCCACCTCAATTGATGATTCAAATAATGAAATTCCATATTCGAGACGCTCATGTAAAGTACCCGTTTGGATGGCAACGCGGTGACACAACATTTTGATTGTGATGTCTTCACCAATACCTGTCGCTGCGAGGGCGATATCTTCGTCAATCCACAAACCTGGGCCCCACAGGGGGGTATCACCGACCCTTCCCCGGGGCCTTCCAGTACAACCTCCAGTCGAAGAAGCAACAGCCATCAACCCATTTTGATCAATCGCGACACAACCAACAGTGTCATTCCCTGAAGGTGAGTCACTTCCTTCCACGACTGCCTTCGGATAACCACGAGTGTCTGCCCATTCACGTGCACCCTGGCCGACAAGGATGTGGATGGGCTCGTCGAGTAAGCCAGCGGCCACATGGACTGGGTTCGGGGTGTCTTCAATCGCCATTATCGCACCCAAACGGCCATCTGAAGTAGCAACTGCCGCATCTAATTGAATTGAGCCATCAGCTCGTTTCCGGCCACCTGTTCCGGCATTCAGAACAGGGTCATCCTCCATAATTTCCACTGCCGCTAGAACCGCATCCAGTGCAGAGCCCCCCTCCAATAATATTGCCCATCCTGCATCGGCTGCGATATCAACGCCGGGTTGATCTTTGGCAGTGTGACCAGCTCCACCATGACAAACAATCATCGGTTTGGACATTCATTCATCCTCCAGGGGTGGAGTCAAACGTAGAGAAACTTGTGCAAATGCAGCGACAATGGCGAGAATACAGCTCAACCTGAATACAGTATGATATGTCCATTTACCAGTGCCATCAACAGTTTCGGCCCACACCAAGGCAGCCAGTATTGGCCCAATAATTCGAGAAAGGGCACCATAGCCTTCCTGAGCCCCCATCACACGACCAAGATCCAACTGAGCGGCTCGAGCTTCTAGGGTAACCAGTGTATTTTGTGTCGGTGAAAATAAGCCATTACCCAGGGCAATACAGCCCATGGGAATCAGGATGATGATGAATGGTTCAGGAGTTAGGTATGGAATCCATCCCAGACCTAGACTACAAACAAGTAAACCAAATACCATCATTTTTCGAGTATTCAATTGTTCAGCCATTGCACTGCGCATGAAACCACCTTGAACTAGCACACCCACCAGTCCGATGAAGGCAAAGATGTAACCATTCGCACGCGCATCAAATCCAAGGCCGCCCTCATCAACAGGCATTGCGGTGAAAAGGATGAAAGTCGTATGCATGATGGTGAAGGCAACGAGGAATAGAGAATTAACAAGAATCAGAATACGCACAGATGGAGATAGGTCTTGAATCCCAACCAAATTTCCAGTGATTCGCTTGAAAACATTGCCTTTGCTCTTAATTGTCGTTCTTGATTCGGGTGGTAAGCTCTCAGGCAATTGGCGAATGGCAAGTACAAATGATATCGCGGAAAGGGCACCCGCAACCAAGCATGGCAGGAAATAAGGATGGATTTGCCACCATGGCGAATGGAAAATACCACCGAAGTTGGTGTATGGATCTGTGAGTACCCCCCCAATGAATGGGCCAATCATGAATCCTAAACCGAAGGCGGCGCCAATCATTCCCATTCGTCCCTTCAGTTGACTGGGAGTGCTAATGTCACCAATATAGGCACGTGCGACGGCAATATTTCCATTGCCTGCACCGGCAAGAAATCTCACAATGAGAGCGAACCAAAGGCTGCCTGACAAACCAAATGCGATGAAGAAAATGGTATTTGAAATCAAACCAAACATGATGATTGGTCGACGACCCATACGATCGGACAACGAACCCAATATTGGAGTGAACAAGAATTGGCCAAAGGTGTAGGCTGCCAACATGATGCCGACCCAAAGATCACGTTCTCCAACTTCAGTGAACCCATCTCCAGTAGCGAGATCTTGAACAAAATATGTCAGAAATGGAATCACAAGTGTCAGTCCAATCAAATCGATAAGGACAACAAGAAATAGAATCCCCATGCCAGAAGGAGGCTCTTGTTGGTCATCCATGGCCTTCGGCCATGAAAGACAGGGCATAAGTCTGCTCTCAAGTGGAAGGTTGACCGCTTGGGTTTGGTGTCAGCCGGTCAATTACCGCGCCAAGACGCTCGACCAATGAACTCTTGTTCTCGTTGGCGACCAGGGCAAATTCCATCACTTCATCTAGTGTGTCAACAGCAATCACCTCAATCATATCCTTGTAGGCATCATCAATGAGGACATCTTTCATATTAGCACGAGGGATAATGACTCGATTGATGCCGCTCTTTGCTGCGGCTTCAATTTTCGCGGTTACACCACCAATAGGGAGAACTTCACCCCGTACTGATAGTGACCCGGTCATGGCGAGATTCTGATCGATTGGGATGTCCTCAAATGCAGAGATAATGGCCGTTGCAATAGTGATACTCGCACTATCCCCATCGACACCATGCGTATCTACGAATTGGATGTGAATATCAAAATCTGAAACGTTTTTCCCAGTTAGTTTCTTGATGACAGCACTCACATTGGTTACACTTTCTTTGGCCAAGTCAGATAATCCACCCGTAGCAAAGACACTTCCGGATTTGGATTGTGTAGGCGTCACCAGTGCCTCTACAGGTAGCATGATTCCACTGAAATCAGACATCCCACTATCTGCCCCAAGAACGGCCAAGCCATTGACACGGCCGACGCGTTCCCCACTATTGACAAGGAGTGAATAATCCAGTCGATGCTCAATCATACGATCTGCAACTTGTTGTTCAAGCGGACGAGCGATGCGGCGGGCTCCGAGAACGTGCTTACCCGTTGTGATTGAGGCATTTTCCTCACATGCAAGATCTCCAGCAATTCGCACCAGCCCACCAAGTTCGCGAAGGCGCAGAGTGAGCTTGCCTCGACGTCCCGCCCTGCGCTGCGCTTCACGGAGAATCACTTCGACCGCTGATCGATCAAAATGAGGAATTGCATTTCCAGTCTTCCGATTTTCCTCATTGCCAACTTCCTGAGCAATGAATCGAATCAATCGCCTGCGATTACGTGCAGTGTCTCGCATTGTAGAATTGACATATACCTCATAGCCGTATCCACGGATTCGGCTGCGCAGAGCCGGATGCATGTGCTGAACTGCATCGAGGTTTCCTGCTGCCACGAGAATAAAATCACAAGGAACTGCTTCGGTCTTTGTGAGGGCGCCAGATGAACGCTCCGAGCGACCTGAAATAGGGAGCGCTTTCTCCTGCATTGCCGTTAACAATGCCTGTTGTTCCTCAAGCCGGAGCAGGTTAATTTCATCGATGAAAAGAACCCCACCATGGGACTTGTGAATATCACCTGCTTCGACACGCTCATGAGCAGGAGTTTCCATACCGCCTGATTGGAACGGGTCGTGGCGTACATCACCAAGTAAACTACCTGCGAGTGTACCAGTTGCATCGATAAATGGAGGCATATCACCTCTTTTTCGTTTGACCAATAACTTTGGAATCCGTGATTCATCACTCGATACCAAGCGATTCTTGATGAACATGAAACCAAAAGCGAGTAAGAACATTCCAAAGAGCAGCATCACAATGTCACCTGATTGGATGGTTGCCAACAGCAGTGCAGCGCCGATGAGGAGGGCGACAAACATCAGGGTTCGACTGGTACGATCCCGTTGTTCACGAAGTTGGGCTCGACGATCTTTGACAATTCGGTCACCTCTGCCAGCCGGAACAGTACGGATACGTGGTTCGTTTTCATCGTCATCATTGACGTAGCAAAGTGTATCCTCTAGAGATTCGCTTGGCATGAGTTCCGTCATCGCTTTTGCGAGCATGCTCTTACCCGTTCCAGGGTCACCAATCATCAACATATGGCGGCGTTGCTCTGCGGCTTTTCGAATTACGACTGCTGCATCTTCTTGGCCAATGACTCGATCCACCAGGCATTCGGGAATGGGGACATCGGCGGTCGAGTCGAATGAAATGCCTTGAAGCCATTCTTCAACCGGTTCGTCGATGATGGGGTCGTCAGCCCCATCTGCAATAGAGCCAAGGCCGAAACCACTCTTTTCGGCAGGTACGGGTTCGAGTTCATCGATGATAGCCACCTCTTCAGTGACCTCTTCATCCACTTGATCATCCGTCACAGTGACCTCTCCAGTATTTTTCTGGGGCTCGGCTACGTTCTTGAATGTGCGGTATCGCTACTTCACGCGCCCAAGGGGCTAAAGCCCCCTTGGGCGGGACATTCGCGCCTATCGTCGAATTGATATTCAGAACCATGTTCGGAGGACCATCCACT
>JAPKEY010000249.1 GCA_028821815.1 Candidatus Poseidoniales archaeon
AAAAGGGCTGCTAAACATATTGGTGGCATGAACTCGGCGATTACCAACATCGTGAAGGAAGCAATATCGTGGTTGTCACCCGATGAAGTCGACGTGATTGACGACGATCGTTTGCGCGTGAGATTCGGCCGCAGGCAACTCGCCAATTTGCTCAATGGTTCTTCCAATCAAGCTGCTCTTACTTTCCAATTTCATAAGTGTCCGTATTGGGGTTCATTGTCATTCTTGTCCGTTCGCAAGATTGATCGAATTGTACGTCACATGGTGATATACGGTGTTCTGTGTTATGTGAAAAGCCCCCAATTGAATCTGAACGTACTCGCGATTAATGACACTCTGCCAAAAAAATCCACCAATCTTGGCTTCTCTGAGTTGTTTGCAAATGATGTGAAACTCCCACTTGAAGACGTGGACATCGATCTCTTCCTCGCTCTTAGCAGACGCCGAAGAGCCCTCTCATGGATGGTTGCAAAAAGAAAAGGCAGAGGTTGGCCGATGAAGGTATGCACCGACCGTATTCTCATTTTGATATGCCTCCGTCGCCCTAAAGACCTCACCGAGTTTAAGAAAAAAATACTTGGAGTTTCGGATGAAACTATACGTAAACATGGTCAATCACTCATCGACGTCTACATGGGTGAATCGGAAGCAGATAAGTTATCACAGACCGCCAAGGCACTGTATCAAGCCATAGAAAACGGTCAAGATGTTTCAATTCGATATCCAGATAGTAAGACAGATTATGTCAGCAGTCGAACCATTACACCTCAAGATGTATACTTCAATCTCAATGGAGTTGAGTACTGTGATGCCTATTGCCATACAAGGAAGGAAAACAGAATGTTCAGAATTAGCAAGATTGAGGGTTTTACTATTCTAGAATAGAATCATTTGAAGAATGACCGGCCGTGACAGTGGGCATGGGTCTGCGTTTGGAGGTCGCGCTTCCAGGGACTTCACTTTCTGAAGCGTACTACACCTGTCGCTATGCGTGTCTGCGCGAACCCTTGGGTTTTCTCAAAGGTGCCGAGCGCCTCAAGGACGATACGGAAGCCATCCATGCCTGGTGGGAGGCCGATGATGGAGGGGTGGTAGCCGTTGGGAGGATTCACCGAATACCAGATGATTCCGATGGTTCACAATCCGATCATGCCGGGCCTGATGCTACCGTCTGTCCTGCATTCACTCCATTGGCTGAAGGTGGCCAAAAGTTGCGACCGGCGGTGCAGATTCGACAGATGGGCACTCGGAATGAATGGCGCAGGCAAGGACTCGCCAGTGGCCTTGTAATCGCCCTTGAGGGGGCGGCGATCAGTCACTGGGGTGCCAAGAGTGGGTGGCTACAGTCTCGCATCGAAGCCACCTCCATGTATGCTGGAGAGGACTGGACCCTTTTCGGAGATGAATACGATGTCAAGGGCATCGGTTCCCATTTCTCAATGTGGAAGATGCTAGACGGAGAGGATTCGGATTGAGTGAAGATGAACATCTCGCCATTTGGTTGGATAAGATGCTCAGAACGGAATCAGATTTGCGACCGAGTCGAGGTGTGGCCAAAGAAACTCGATTGGGGTCAAGAACGCCTCGAATCATCATCCTAGAAGAGGGGGAGATTGCAGGTTATGCAGAGTTGCGACGAGCAGGTGGGGCCATCGAATTGGCGACCGTGGTCGTTGAGCCGACATTGCGTGGAAAAGGACTGGCACATCAGATTGTCC
>JAPKEY010000057.1 GCA_028821815.1 Candidatus Poseidoniales archaeon
GTCGAGATTTGAAAGGGATTCGAGACCTCAAGGAGAAAGCAGATCCTATTCTTGTTCATCCTGATGTACGCCGAATGTTACTGAAGATGAAGGCTAACAACGAAGGATGCAGGGCACTCGCAACTTGGGCAGGCACATTGCTCGATCAAATGAGACGTGGGGATGCTGAATCGAAGACTCATGCAACCGCACTTGTTGCATTGCTCACTCCAATTATCAAAGCCCTCGGCACAGATTTGGGATGCGAAACCTGCAGTCTTGGTATCCAAGTCATGGGTGGCGCTGGATATTGTACTGAGTATGGTGTTGAACAGTTCTACCGTGATGCTCGAATTGCACCCATTTGGGAAGGCACAAATGGAATTCAAGCCCTGGATTTGGCTGGCCGAAAAATCACTCAAGATTTTGGTAAAAATTTCCGTAGTCTGATGTGGCCACTACTCGAATTCATCGAAGAAAACCGTGATGACACAGATATGGCGAAGTATACCAAACCGCTCTACCAAAGTGTTCGCGGCCTCCAGCAGTTGACCCTGTTGATGATTTCTGAAGGGATGGGGGACCCTCACTTCCTTGCAGCAGGGGCCACCGATTACTGTACTTACTTCGGCAATACAATGCTTGCTTACATGTGGGCGCGCATGGCGCGTGTCTGCAACGATGCAAAAGCAGCGGGTTCTGAGGATCCATTCTACGAGGCTAAACTTCGACTTGCAGATGTGTTCTTTGCGGAAATTCTCCCGGATAATGTGGGCCTAGCAGCCAAGGTTCAGGCCGGTCACAAGCACCTGATGCAATTTCCGGAGGCCATGCTGTGAGTGTGGCAAACAGTACAGAAGAGATACGCGGAGCAGCTGCTTATGTGGTGCCTAATACTTCTCGTTTGATGCGACGTTCCACCTGGATGGAATTTGCCATTGTTTTCGAAATTTTGCTATTGCTGATGTATCCCCATTGGAGAGCCGAACCGTTGGCTTGGATGCTTGCTGGTATCAGCACCCCTCTTGGTGGTTGGCTCGTTTTACGGCGTATTGTACTGCGTGCATATTTGCGATCACCTGCACCTGCAGACGGGCGCCTCATCGATGCACGTTGGGAGAGTTTACGCTTCGCAGGGTGGGGTGGCGACACACTCACAGCGTATCGCCTTCCATCTGAAGCACCCGCGAAAGGTTTGGTTCTGTATATTCATGGCTACGGTTCGTCATTGCGTAATGCAGAGGCACGTTGCCAGCACATGAATGAACTCGATCTCGATATTGTAGGTATGAATTTACGAGGACATGGTGGTTGTAACTTACGTGATGAGTGGACTCTTTTGAAATTGGTCGCTGATTTAGAGGCCCTCCTTCAGCAACTGTCCCTCGAACTAGAGCAATTACCAGAACGTGTTTGGATTTACGGTCATTCGATGGGCGGTTTTCTTGCCTTACGACTTGGAGCACACCCATCGGGTTGGTGGAAGTCCCGACTAGCAGGGGTAATAGTCGAATCACCAATCACCTCCTATCCACTGATTATTGAACGTAATACATCAACAATGCACCGCTATCTGCGCTTCATTATGCCCTGGATTCGATGGATTCTTCGCAGAGAACATGAACGAATACACCCAGATTTACCAGTTCGATACGCGACTGCAGCGATACCACACATCGGGTTGCCTGCGGTACCCATTCTCGCCCTTCAGGCAGCAGAAGATCAAAGATTAGGGCAGATTCATTTTGATGAACTCTCAAAGGCCCTTACTGAACATCAAACCCCATACGAACTTCACGTTATTGAAGGACACCACCATACCTCAGAGAAAGATACAGAAGTTCGGAAAAAATTGGTTGAGCAATGGCTGAGGCCCGAACAAAAAGGGGTGCTAATCTGAGCATTAAAAAACAATTTAAGCGTGCTAGTAAACGAATATTGTCTCTGGATGAGCGACCCGACGACAATATGATGTTGCGCCTCTATTCACTATACAAACAGGCAACCGAAGGGGATGCAACCGGGCGCCTCCCAATTGCAAAGGGGATGGTTGCTGTCGCCAAGTGGAAGGCTTGGAAGAAGCTCGAGGGCACTGCTTCCGAGGATGCCATGACCTCATATTGTGAAATTGCGGATGTTTTATTGAATGATAATCAGGTTGATGTTGCTCCGGAGATCGAATCTTGGCACGGCCGGACTGTACTCATCACAGGAGCCAGTCGTGGGCTTGGTCGTGCAATGGCCATACGTCTCGGTGAGGAAGGTGCGAATGTGATTCTCTGTGCGCGTTCAATGGAATCAAACGAGAAATTACCGGGTACGCTGCCAGAAACCAAAGCGTTGGTGGAAGCAGCCGGAGGAAAGGCAATCTGTGCACAGATGGATGTGCGCGACGATGAACAGGTTATGGCTGCCGTCGAAAAAGGTGCGGCTGCCTTCAATGGTATTGACGCTATCATTTGTAACGCAGGTGCATTGTTCATTGCTCCTTTCGCAGAGACCCCAATGAAGCGTTTCGATTTGGTACATGAGGTGAACAGCCGGGGAACATTCGCACTTTGTCAAGCAGCCTTGCCTCACCTGACGAAGAGTGATGCAGGCCGCATCCTCGTTCTAGCACCACCCATAAATCTCGATCCAAAATGGCTCAATGGAACACTTGCATACACGCTTTCAAAGTACTCGATGTCAATGCTCGTTATCGGACTATCTGGTGAACTTGCCATGGATGGAATAGCTGTGAACGCTATCTGGCCAGCAACAACGATCGACACTGCAGCAGTTCGATACAATAAGGCCCTTGGCGGTGAGGAAATGGTCCGAAGAAGCCGAAAACCCCAGATAGTTGCAGATGCTGCATTACATATTCTAAGCCAAAACAAGATTGTTTCAGGCCAATTCTATACCGATGAATCAGCCTTGAGGGAAGCCGGGTTAGAAGATTTTGAAAAATATGCGGTTGAACCTGGCATGACTCTACAACCGGATTTCTATTTGTGAATCAAGCCCATTGGCTGAGTTCACGCGCAGTGCGAACCACGCCGAAGCCGAATGTTTCTTCCAATGAACGCCTCACAATCCAGAAATCAGAATCACGTGAAGCAACCAAAATTGCGCCAATCCCCGCTTTGAGTAATTCGTTGTTCGTTGAATCAGCCAACATCGCAGCCTCTCTCATGATATCTCGATCCCCACGCTCAGGATAGATTGCATCCTTGCCAATTTTTGTTCGTTTTTTGTTTGCGGCATTACCTTCAAGAAGTTCGAGGTAGGTCTTTCGATGATTCACCATGAACTCGATTGTCTGTTCTTCATAATCAGATATCCCGGCCTCTTTTTCAATATCAAGAGGTGGGTGCCATGTACTGTAATCCGCCAATACTTGCTTACAAATTTTATCAATCTCCTCGCGAGTCACTTTTTCGACCCATTCAACTTCGTCAAGCCAAATATCATCGAATAGGGTACGCACCCTTTCGACCTCCCCCATTTTGTTCTTGAATTCCTTTTCAGCAGCGATTGGAATCCTGAGTTTGACCATGCCAGCATTGGATTTGTAGAGGATTGTACGATGGAAAGAACCCTGTAAATTTGTTTCTATTCCACCTTCTTTATCCAATAACCAACTGATTCGTTCCTTCGCCGCATCAATGAGCAAGTTGGTGTCAATCAAAATCAATGGTTGCAGTGTTAGGTGACGTAATTTACGGCGTACACGAATGGGTAGCGTTACTTCATTTAAACGAAAAATACCATTTTGACTTCTTAGTAACGCCTTCATCTGATTGTTTGAAAATTGGCCTGAATTCATGGCCCGTTCAAACATCATCAGTCCTTGAGTTGGATTGAGTGCAGATGCTTCCCCAGCCACACTTTCGACCTCTTGAATGGTAGCTCCATCGTCGAGGGCATGCTGGAAACGATCTTCCAACTGACTTCGTTGACTGCGGCGATTGCTTGAAAGTCCACGTTTCGCCGCCCGTATTCGTCCTTGCCACAAATCTTGAGGTAGTCCGTGAGCATTTGGATAGGTGAATAGTAGATCTAATTCGTCAGACGGATACGTCGTACGTTCTCTTTCAACGATTTCACCGTCTACATTCTCTTCTGAAACGATTTCCGTGCTAGATATCCAATTGAGTAACCGCCGTCGTGCGACTTCAGGTTGCTGTTGTGCAACATCATCACAAACATGGAGATACAATTGGAAAATACCAGTCATAGCAGATTGCAAGGCCTGCTGACTTTCTAGCATTTGAATAGCCTCAGAAAATTTCCCAGCATGAGCAAAGGCGATGAGGGCACGCCTCGCCAATCGTACCCGATTTTCAAAACTGAATGTGACATCAATACTGGCACGACGTAGAGATCTACCGGCTGATTGGTGTTTGCCAGCTTCCTCCTCGATTGAAGCGAGGATGATTTGGTGCCACGATGATGATGATGGTGATGCATGCATACGGTGCCATTCAGCAAAAGCCGGAATTGCAATACTATCGTGTTCCAATACCACTTGCCTAATTGCATCGACAATTCTCTTCCTTGGATTTTCACCAATCAAACTATTCAAAGTAGAAAGGGCTGAGTTCGTACTTTCTTCGCTGTGATCATCTAGTAAACGAATTGCTCTATTGAATCGGAGGCGATCCAAAACAGCAGAGAATAAGCGGAGTTCAACCCCACTTAACGACGAATTCTGGATTGAAGATTGTAATTTGTCCAAATGGTCTGCAGGGACCAAACCGTCCCCCCCCTTCAACATCGCTTGTCGGCATTGATTGAACGCTCGAATCGCTTCACGATTTCCAGCGACCCGATCACGAATAGCATCTAAATCAGCAGGAGCCCCTTCTAACAATTTGACAAGCCCAATCGAGGTTTCAGACAATACCCCACTCGGTTGTTTGGTTAATGCTTGTATTGCTTTAGGTCTTGCATCAATGACCCATTCACACAATTCTTGATCAGCATTACCTGGAAGTAAGTGATGTACCAAAAGTGTACGATGTGGATGCATTATAGCCCCATCTTCCATCTTCATCAGAATCGAACCAATGCGATTAGCATTACCAGATTCCGTGAAAATATCCAAAGCCAAGTCCTCTAATTCATTCCCATCGAAGCCATCACTATCTTGGATTTCGATTGTAGCCAACATACGCAATTGAAGTGGAACTTGAATCGTCCGCATAATCAATTCAAGCCCCTCATTTTCGATTCGGTGAATACCCTCCATCACCCGTTCAATTAACACCTCATCTCCACTTGCTTCAATGAGTTTCAGGACAAGGTGTAATTTCGTAGAATCAACAAGATTCAATTCAGATATAATTTTCAATGCTAAATCGTGGTTATTTTCTCGAATGTGTGCAGCCACTAAACTCCACATGAGTGCACGCTGATTTTCAGCATCATTGAGTAGCAGCACACCTTCCTGAATTTCTTTCGCAGTTAGTTCAGCATCATCCGGTGCATCAATCCATGATTGATATCGCATTGCCACCGATAGTGCATCATCGCCCTTTGCACCATGACAATCAGCCCATGCGTCATTTTCACCTGAGCGAAGTTGGAGTAGGGCAAGATGATCTTTAGCAACAGTGGCAACATCTCCCCCACTTTCGATTAGAGTGGTTAAATCATCTTTAGTTTCATCGCTACCGGAGCAAATCCCAACAAGTGCTTTGAGCAGCACAGCTTCCCCTTCCAAACAATTGAATGAATCAGGTGACCCAGCAACCTTTCCTTTAGATTGTAGAGATTTGGCAATTCTTTGGATACTCAATTCCAAATCAGCAGTGAGTGGGAAAGGAGCGGGGATTTTCAACCATGTAGCCAAGGCCGTACGATTTGTTGGATCAAATCTCGCAGAAATAATCCATTCACGCGAATTTGTGTGGGTAATATTTGAAATCTCAATCTCAGGATATGATTGCATCTCAGCCAATAGTGGTGCTTCTCTGCCCAATCGAGGCCAAACGGGATGAATTCCTTCAGCACAGGAATTCCGCATTTTCTCAAGTTCAGAATCCCAAGTAGGATTCCATTTGTCTCCAAGTCGAGCCCTTTGTACTAACATGGCAGAGAGGCGGTAACCCGGAGGCGCCTTGTGGAGTGGGGACACCAATCCTTCCATTTCTTCGATCCAATCATCGGTAGTTGAATTTCTTGCCCGCCTCCCCCGACCTCGCATTCTCCGTTGTCGATTATTGGATGATTCTTTGTTGCTGATTTCTTCTTTGTTAAGCGCCACCAAAAGTAGTCCTTTCCATGGCTTTTTCAAAAGGTCCCAAGCAGAGGTATCCATGGCTTTCCGCCGTCGCTTTTCGGGCACGTCTCCGGCCTTGATGGCGACATCGAGGCATTCGAGAAGATAGTCTTCATCACCAGCCAGTTCCATCTCCCCCCGCCTACGGCGGGTTTACAGCCATCGCCCCCCCACTATGAACGCATCGCTGAAGTGTAACCCTCTTCTCGCACAGGCATGGACCCGACCAATTTGGTCATCATACTCCTCCATCCACTGGCAGCTTTGATGGTTATCAGTTGGATGATTCGACAGCATCGCTGGAGACAACGTGGCCTTTTACTCAAAGGGGAAGAGAGGAAGGTATCGGTGCAATCGCATGAACGAGATGGAGAACGGTTGTACATACTCGCATGGATTTTAGTTACTGGAGGTTTCATCGCTAATTCACTATACCGAATCCGAACCGAAGACGCCACCTTACCTGGTGCACTGATGCCAAGCGGTGCAGGTGGATTGCATGCTGGTGGAGGTATACTGGGTTTGATTCTAATCACAATCCTTTGGCGTAAGGGGAGGCGGGCCCGGGATTTGAGAAATGCAGGGAAACCATGGGCGGCTGAAAAGCAGCGACATGGCCGAGCATCTGATGCAATCATGGTCCTCATCGGACTGCATGCCTTCCTAGGATTCCTCTGGTTGATGCAATTATTGTCGTCAGCGTAGAGACCACTTTGCTAACCACGCCTCAATATTGCGTTCGATATCAATTGTATCCACAACTCGTTCTTCTTGTTGTCCCGATTTTGTGAGCGCTTGAATCCTACATCCGCAGGCATTTGCATGACCCCCACCATCGATATCGAAAGCAGTTGCCAATCTGGTTAAATCAAACAATCCACCTTCTTCGTGCAGAAATGAATTACTGTAAAATGATGCCGAAAGTGGCCATTTTTCATTTTCATTGGGTCCAATTTCATCATATCCATGTATAATCATACATGCATCACACTTGTCTCCAAAATGGGCGGTTACGAGGTAACCATTTGTTCGAATACCTTTGCCATCTAAACGAACAATAGCCATCCGATCAACAACTTTCGTACACTCATCCAACATGGACTGAAGGCGCCGAAACTCATCCTTGGAGTGCGAAATCTTCTCGGCAACGATTGGGAGTTTCACAAGATCGGTTGGTTTCAAGCCCTCGACAATATGTTGCAACAGCGTTTGGCAATAGGATTCATCAGTTGCATCGATTGTTCTTCCAATCCAAACAATTGGATGTTCTGAAAGGAATTCTTGGCGTGAAATTTTTCCACCATCTAACTTGTCAACCATATCCATCCAAGTCGCGATATCATCAAGATCAACGCTTTCTTGGAAAGTGTTGAAACAAACACGTGCCGCACTCAGCGCTTCAGCCCACACGATATTACAACCATTTTTTGCAGCAGATTCTTGTTGCTCAGGTGTAGGTTTATTGGTAAGATGATGGTCAATATGCAGGCCACACATTGGGTGAAAAGGAAGATCGAGAACTGCGGTCTTTCTTGTCATCCAATCATCAACACCACCTCTTCTCACTTCTGCTGGATGGCTGAATCTAACAGGAATATCATTCCAAACTCTACGAACGATTGCAGCCGAGAGCAAACCATCTAGGTCACCATCTGCAACAATTCGCTCGATGTCCATCTTCGATATGTCGACCAACTGACCCCTCCAAGTATTGTTCGTTACCACACCGCTCTTAGCGTTGGTGACCTAACACACTGTACATGCGTAAGCAATTAGTAGACCTCACCCATTCAGGTAGCATGGAGACTTCATGCGGGGTAGTCCTCGTTAATTTTGGCAGTGTCCTTCTTTTACAGTATCCACAAGGTCATTGGGGATTCCCAAAGGGGCACTATGAGGCCGAAGATGGCACCTATCAGCGCACAGCATTGCGAGAATTAGAAGAGGAAACAGGTATTTCCGAAGTCAATATGGTGGATGATTGGAGAATGAGAACTTTCTACACTTTCACCCACAAGGGTCGACAGGTGGAAAAAGAGGTATTCTGGTTCATCGGTGAAACTGAACAATATGACATCACATTGAGTCATGAACATCGCAATTTCATGTGGCTTGAGTGGGATGACGCCGAGAACCAATTAGATTTTGATCAAAGTAAAGAGATATTGCGTGGAGCACGCGCACAATT
>JAPKEY010000250.1 GCA_028821815.1 Candidatus Poseidoniales archaeon
GCCTCATCAAAAATAGACTCAATTGAGAGTTATCATCTGCCAAGTCAAGAGCCTTGGTGACCTCGGTCTCAATACCAGCAAACTTCGTCGCAATCACGTCAGAAACACGATTGGGTACACTGGAAGCCTTTTGGGGATTGGATATGTCGTCAAATATTGCATCTAAGCGAGTTTTCAAATCTCCTCTTTCACCAAATGCACTGCTTAGGCGAGTTGCGAGTTCAGATTCTTTTCCAGTCAACTTTTGGTCGATTAGGGTAGTCAAATCGCTAGAAAACGATTGATCAAATTGTTGGTATTTATCGACCATTGAAGTGGATGTAGAATTGATGACATTCTCAATTCGCTCAGTTGAAAGTGTGAATTCACCACCCTCAATCGATAGCATCCCGATTTTTATTGCTCTAACCAAGTAACCTCGGAGCTTTTCTTCAGGAGTTCTATAATTTTCAGGAATCTGATTTAGGATGTTCTCTGGAACGGATAGCATATACCCTTCTGATTGATCAGCCATAGGGCTAATTCTTGCTGCTTTCATCTGTTCACGGGTCATTTCAATATCGCTTCCACCGTCTGTGTTCTGTTGCGCCATGGCCAAGTCTGATACCCGGAGGTATTTCAAGAAGGTGTTTCAGATTCTCTTACTTCGATATCCAATGGATGATGAAGTAGAGACGTGCGTGAAATCGTCATGGGCGTGCGTAAGGTGGCCATACTCGGAGCCAGTGGGCTCGTGGCACAGCGCTTTCAGCAGCGGCTCGCAAATCACCCCTGGTTCGAACTGGTGGCCGTTTACGGGTCACCACGCACGGCAGGATCAAATCTCGAGGGGTTGGAGTGGCATCTGCCAGAACCAAGACCCAACATTCCTACGATGAAGATTCGAAGCATGGATTCACTCATGGGTGATATCGATGACTTCGAAGTCGTATTCAGTGCTCTGCCCTCAGAGGTTGCAATCACTATTGAGAAGCCCCTCGCTGAAAGAGGACTGTTTGTATTCAGCAATGCCAGCACCCACAGAATGGATGACGATGTGCCACTGATTGTAGCGGACCTCAACCCACATCATCTCCTCACTCTATGCGATGATGATTCGACAACGGGGTTCGTCGCATGTAGTACCAATTGCACCATTGTTCCTGCAGCCTTGCCACTCAAGCCACTTTGGGATTTCATCGGCCTTGATGGTGTTTCAATCGCGACTGAACAATCGCTTTCCGGAGGGGGGGTCGATTTGCTAACGAGTTTTCGACAGACAAATAAGCATTCAGCAGATATTCCAGGTGAAGCAGAGAAGATGCAAGAAGAATGCCTGAGTCTACTCGGTCGGGTGCAATCAGATGGTGTGGTCAGGCCGGCCAATTTCTCCGTGCAAGTGACCGTTCGACGAGTCAACAGAGAATACGGACATATCGTCAACGTAATCGCAGACCTGCACTCTGAAAAAAGTGAACAAGAGGTTCGTGAATGGATGTTAAATTACCGTTCTCGCCCCCAAGCGTTAGAATTGCCATCAGCTCCGGACTCACCATTCATTTTCGTCGATGATTTGATTCCAACTTCGATGTCTGACCCGGCCACTGATCTCAAGGCTGGAATGGCGGTCAGAATAAGCGAACTTCAAGTGGAGAAGGATATGGTTACCTTCAGAGCTTGGTCTGAGAATACAATTCGTGGTGCCGCTGGTGGAACGGTATTGTTAGCAG
>JAPKEY010000251.1 GCA_028821815.1 Candidatus Poseidoniales archaeon
GGCAGCATTTTGATACAAGATATGCGGATGTTACGATCTGAATGACGAGTCCCATCCGTAATCAATCGCTGCATTCTGAAGGAACTTGGATCGAGTTTCTTTGAGGCTTTCAGTGCTGAATTTCGCACCTTCTCATCATCATCGAAAAATGCCACCTCTAGCGCAATTTGAGCGACCTTCGGGGCATGAGTCGCAAGTGGCAATAAGGCACGAGCGGCGTGCCTTCTGACAATGACAGACTCATCTTGTAAGCACCAACCAATCAAGTCCCACAAAATGGCCGACTTATGTTTGGCCAGACGCGATAGTAGTGCTGCTGCCATACCGCGAAGTTCACTATCTTCTTCGCGAATTAATTCGTCGATGTGGAGTTCAGCAACTTCGGGCCATGAACCGGCAACCTGTTTGAGTGCCTCAAATGCAGATTTTCTCCGTTCTTTTTCTTCTAATCTCAATTCACGCCGCATGGTTTCCTCGGTGGCCGAAGGGAACACAGGTGCGACGATAATGAGGCACTTTTGTGCTGCTTTCTGAACATCGCTGTCGATATCATCGAGGAGTTCACGGAGGTGTTCAAACAAATTCTCAGTATGCAGCAACGCGCAATAAGGTAAACTAGCCAATCCTGCAATTCGTAATCGGATATCGAGAGAACTCAATGCGGCTTCAAGTGCAGCATGTGCTTCTAATTGATCACGACCGCGTATTCGGGGCAATGCCCTAATCGCATCAGGTTGGCGCATTAACTTCTCCTTATCACCCCAATAAACAGCATGTAAATCAATGTCAGCACGAGCGAGTGGGAGGATTCTATCGAGTGGGAGAGAATCCCACGCCCCCTCTTGAGGTTTGTACGCTAAGTCGATGTGTTTTCGACGTCTTTTTCCGGTATGCAATGGCTTGCCTGTTTTGGGGTCTCGTGCAATATAATCTCTCATACAATCACCACACAGGGTACACTCCGACCTCTTCAAAGCCATCGGTTTGAGGGCGCGCAGTCGTCACTAGTGCATGACCTTTGGCCCGAGACGATGAAGAACCGCGGAGGGGACGAATAACAAGATAACATGGTGGCATCGATGGATATTGCACCCGATATTGCGATTCTATTGGCACAAACATGGAAAAATCACAACAGTGAACCGATGGACAGAGATACTGTTTGTCGGATTTGGGCTTTTGATTTAGGTTGGTTTGACATGGAAACAGCCACACGCATTCGCGATAATCTTGTCAATACGGGATGGCTCGAAGAATCTACAGAAGGAATGTGGCCCGGAATAGAAGTTTTAGCAGTAGATGTACCATTTGGATGGTTGCCAACGATGAGGTTACTAGAGAACCCGCCAGGTATCCCAAAGGGAATTTCGACCACCGCTGTGACTGAATCTTTAGACGCCCCCCCTCCAATGGAAAATGTCGTAGAATCTGTCCCCATTGATCCAGCATCAACTCACATTACCATTCTATTAGATCAGATCGCCAGTACTTCAGGATTGGACCGTAAAGAAGTCATGCGGCGAGCTCAAAGGAAACGCAGAGCGCTCGGCCCCGTCACATTGTGGATGGCTCTATTGCTAGTTGCACGGGAGCAGCAATTGCCAATGCCGGCATTCATCCGGACGATTTCTTCTTAGTCGGAAGATGAATCATTCTTTGATTGTGAATCCAGTACCAAAAACACTGGTAGCAAAACCAGTGCGAGAATC
>JAPKEY010000058.1 GCA_028821815.1 Candidatus Poseidoniales archaeon
GGACCCGCGCAACAATGCCCGCGGGTCCGCAATGGGTTGCCCATTGTCTACCCTACTTCGACACTTCCAGCATTGGGTTGTTTACCACAAACTGATGCGCTAAACTCTCTCTTTGAATTGAAAAATCGACCTGAAACAAAAATCGTTAGCCTCGGTGTTTGTAATTTAGAGCAAGCCGCAGGCATTGTGAAAATCCCAGAAATTGCAAAAAAAATACTTGATGCCTTTCCTGCAGGATCGTTGACATTGATTCTCCCCGCGATCGAAACTCTTGATTCACGATTGGGAGGGGACTCTGTTGCCGTGCGTGTACTTGCGGACGCGCGCGCGCGAGAACTTGTATCGGTTACTGGACCACTTACAGCAACCAGTGCCAATCCTAGTGGCGACAAACCTGTGACTGATTGCGAGGTTGCAGCGAAGATTCTCGACCTCCCCTTTGGTTCTGCTTTCCCGGGAAAGTGTGTGGGTGGAGCACCGAGTACCTTGATTAGATGGAACGTCTCCGGGGACGCGTCGCAATACTCGAATTGGACCGTTATTAGAGAAGGAAAGGTAAGCGCAAAGGAGATTCAAGCATGGTCGACGCTGAAGACATGAAGCATTGGCGGGATGCTGGACACGTCGCACGCAGGACCCTTGAAGCAATCAAAGATGAAATTGTAGTTGGAGCCAACTGGCACGACGTGATTGAATCGGCAGAACGTTACATCCATCGCCATGGAGGAAAACCCGCATTTCCTTGTACCATTTCTGTCAATGATATTGCAGCACATTATACCACCGATCATTTGCAAACACCTCCTGAAGCGTGGGATGTGGATCTTGCTTTCAATAAAGGTGACCTTGTCAAATTAGATATTGGCGTCCATATCCATGGTGCAATTGCAGATAATGCAATGACCATTGAAGTTGGAAACAGCCGAAAGCATACCGACCAAATTCGTGCGGCGAAAGAAGCAAGAGATGCTTCTATCGAACAAATGCATCCAGGAACACCTTGGCATAAAGTGGGTGCGGCGGCAGAACAAGTGGCCATCGATGCTGGCTTTGAACCGATTCGAAATCTGTGTGGGCATCAATTGGAAGTATTCAATTTACACGCGGGAACTTCAGTTCCATCCTATGCTTGTGGTGCTGACAATCCTGGATTCAAAGGGACCGTTCCATTGGGTGGAATTTTTGCAGTTGAACCATTCAACACAACAGGTAAATCGGGAATGGTTGAAAATATCGCACCCCGCCATTCATCGAATATCTATCGAGTTACAGGTGATGTTTCAATTCGAAAAGCGGTTGCAAAGAAAAAATTGAAACCACTCGGGGCACGTCTAGCTCATTACCTCGAAGAAAGATATGTGACTCTTCCTTTTGCTGAGCGTTGGGCGTTCCCACTAATGGAGAAACCGTTCCCCCAAGAAGATGAAGAAAGTCGAATTCGTAAATGGAATGCCTTAGTCAAGAAATTAATCAGCATTCGTTTCCTAGAAACATATCATGCACTTCGGTGTGCTGATGGTGGTATAATCGGTCAATATGAACATACAGTTTGGATTACCGAAGGTGGCGCAGAAGTTCTGACGGTTGAATGAAATAGCCGATAATCCCTCATTTTGGCTCTAAAGAGCGATTTGGGAATGATTATACGACTGTGAGTACACCCGATATATGAACAGGGTCGATTGGTACTCGTCGAGTGCATCCCATCCCCTCTACGCTGCGTCTCTCGCCCCTGTTCACCTAACGAACTCTAGCCTGTAGGCTGAAACTGGTTTAGGATGATCAATTAGTGTTTGAAAAATGTGACTTTTTGTGTCATCGTAGATGTAATAAAAATGCTTCACAAACTGTTTGTACTAGTTGCCTATATCACGCAGTACAACGATTAAACTGCGGTTTCCACGATTCGACACGGTGGGAACCTTAATACCAATGAGGGCTATGGCACAGCCATCCCCGCTGGGGAAATGGAGGACATTGAAATGAAGAATGATATGAAGAACGAGCAGGCAGTCAGCCCTGTTATCGCAACCATCCTAATGGTCGCGATCACAGTGGTTTTGGCTGGTGTTCTGTATGTGTGGGCAAACAGCCTCGCTGCAGACCAGCCAGAGAGCGGAACGCGCAACAGCTACACAGCTGATGACGCCGCCGCATCGACAAGCAGCGCAACAGATGATTTGCTGATGAGCGTACGCTGGCAACACGCTGAGGACGACCTTAACTGGGCGTTCGTAGTGATGAAGCTAAGTGTTGGCGACAGCACATTTGACTGCAGTACTGGTGCAGACCAGGAATGCAGTATCGCGCAGGACGGTAACGAAGACGGACTTTGGGAGACAGGCGAATTCCTGACCCTTTCAGAGAACGGCGCAGCTATCGCAGACGGTGCAACAACCATTGGCATGTACGTCACATACCGTGGCACTGCAGTTGCTGGTGAAGACTCCGTCTCAGTCAGCTGAGATTACTCAGTAGACCGACGATAGTCCGTAACCAAACCAGGATTACACACATGTCCCTCGAGGGCGCTTCGGCGCCCTTGAGGGGCTTTTTTTTGTTTCAGCGAAGTTGGCGGTTGGATTCACTCGCATTCCATTGATGCAAACTGTGACCCGAATGGAGGAGAATCATACCTTGAACAAGGCGAAGATTCTGTGCTAAGAATGCAACTGCAGAAGCGCATAATGGTACTCTCAGACCAGTTAGGCCAATGCCTAAGCTGGCCAATACCATTGCATCTAACAGTAGCATAACTCGATCTAATAACATGGGTTCTACACCAAACCAACCGATGAGCAATACAGTGGTTGCATGTGCTATACCTGCTAAAATCCCAATCAGAACAAACCAAGGTGACACGGAATGTTGTAATCCATTGAGACCAAGAATGGTGCCCCATCGGCCATTCTTAAACCAATGAGAACGGTTCCGCCAGAAGTGTCGAGAAAGACCTTGGCCTCTTCTAACCGTACGATCATGACGTTCCTTCATATCGGTGATGGGTACTTCTGAAAAGCGAATTGATTCGTCAGAAATCGTACGCAAACCCTCATTTCGTACCAGTACGGCGAGTTGTGAGTCATCCGCATTTGACGTGGATTGAATGGGGTGCAATGCACTCACCCGATAGGCAGCGATTGAACCTTCAAAAATTGGAGTTGAATCCGCACGTGATTCTCCAGCACGAAACCATCTGTACCACCCACGATAAGCGGTACTATCCGTTTCGTTAATACAACCACAAACCGCCCCAATAGAAGGATCTTTCATCCACCTCCCTATTCTGCGGAAGGCCCCCTCTTCCAGTGTAGCTTCAGCATCTGTCATGACAAATACATCATCTGTATCCCTCAATTCTTGCATTGCACGATTCATCGCTGCTGATTTACCCAATCGTGCTGGCATTTGCACAATTTGCATTCCACAGTCATGTAATTCATTCCACGCTGTTGCGATCGAAACTGTTTCATCCGTGGAAGCGGAGTCAATGAGCATAATCCGTCGCTTAGACTCGGGATATCGTTGAGCGATTGTATCATTCAATTTAGATTCTATCACATTGCTTTCATTCCAGGTAGGAATGACAATGCAAAGGTGAGGTAAATCTTCATCCTTGCAAGATTCGGGTGCAAGAGGGCTTTCGCGTATCCACTTTCGATTCAACATCCAATGAATGGCTAAAGGGAGTATCACAGCAAATGTGGCACCAACTTGCACCGTGAGGAAGGCGAGCCTCTCAATCATGGACCTCTCCAATGGGCCCTCCGCTAGGGCTGACGATAAGCACACCGTAGAGAACTGCATCGGCGAGCCCTTCATTCGATAGATGGTCGTGTCCCGGCCAAGGGGATAGTGATGCGCACGGTACTTCATGTCGGACCCTCGCAAACCCGGGGCGGTATGGGGGCTGTTATCCAGCTTCTTGCAGCCAATGCACCAGAGGGATGGAATGCCGAAATAATCCCCAGTCATGCCGATGGTGGCGTTATTCCTGTCTTGCGTGCTTGGTGGAAAGTTCGCAAGGAATTGGGCGCGCGACTGCAACGAGGAAATGTTGACATTGTGCACATCCATACTGCTACACGCTGGTCGTGGAAACGAAAAAAAGGGCTTATCAAAATTGCTCAAAGTGCCGACATTCCGGTCATTCTATCACTTCATTCTGGCGACTTTGACCGGCACTGCAAGGAACGCGGGCCTGAGGTTCATCAGATCTGCTCAACATTACACACGGTTGTTCTCACTGATCTCTGGCAAAAGCGACTATCTCCCTGGCTGAGTGAATCAAGTGTAATTCCAAATCCTGTGGCACATGTACCGGTTTCGACCGAAAGAAACCGAATGCAATTTCTCTTGATGGGACGTTCAAACCCTATGAAAGGGCAGGCAATTGCGATGAATGCGACAAAAATGTTGAGAGGCGAGGGGTTGGATGTGACTCTACACCTCACTGGGATTGATCACAATGAACCAGGGATCGTAGGTCATGGTTGGGTTGACGGGGATGATAAGGAGCACCTCATGAGAACCTGTGGGACTCTACTCTCACCCTCAAAATGGGAAGGGCTCTCAATGGCTGTAATTGAGGCCATGGCGCGAGGTATGCCGGTTTTGGCATCGGAAGCCAGCGCGGGAGTCTTTGATAAATCAGGAGAAATCGTTGAAACAACAGCGGTTGCATATTCTGAGGCTATGAGGAAAATGTTGGATGGGAATACTTGGGGTGAAATGGCCACTTCCGGTCCAGGTGAAGCAGAGAAATACTGCTTGAATCAAGTCATTCCTATGTGGGGAAAACTGTACAATGAGGTGGTAGGGTGAAGCTTCTCTGGATTACTCATCGTCGTCAATCTGAGATGTCTTCAACATCTCGAATGGGAATCGCATCAGCGCTTGAGGCTCGTGATTGGGATGTCAAATTCATGAGCCCGGACGGTGATTATCGTATTGAGCGGTCAAGCAAGATTGGTAAGGGTCATCGAAGTTTCACCCGTAGTGTTTCATCTGTACTACGCACCACTGACTTAGATTCGTTTTCTGTCGTGATTGTTGAATGGACCGGTGTTGAAGGGGCTGCTGAAATCCTAGAGAAGGAAAGTTTGCCATGGATAATGATGGATCGCAGCCCTCCAGTATCTTCGGGTGTGATTGGATGGTTTCAGAGAAAACAGTACAACAAGGCATGGGGTATCGCGCGTTCACAAGGCTCCGGACGAGCCGTCAAAAGTACATACATGGCTGCATCACAAAAGTGGGATGGGCCCTCTTCAATTGTCCCTGCAGGCGTAGACCCGACCATATTTGAAATCGCAACGATGAATGAAAATCCACTCATTGTTTGTCATGGCTCACTCGATCGTTCACGAGAACTTCATCGTTTGACAACGATGGATGTAAATCTCCTTCTCTTTGGTGAGGGCAATGATTCAAGGAGATTAGCAAAAATAACCCGTGTCGAAAGTGCTGGTGAAGTTGCACCACGTTTGGCCTGCGCAGATATTGGTGTGATGCATCTTCCCAATCGCGATGTTTGGAAACATGCATCCCCCCTGAAAGTGGCTGAGTTTGCCGCTGCTGGATTGCTAGTGGTTGCTTCAGATGTCAGCGGTCTAGAAAAATATCGTGATGCAGGGTGGCTGACTTTAGTTCCACTTGGCGATGATGTGGCTTGTAAAACAGCATTGCATGCATTATGTGAATTACCCATTGAAGAGCGGAGGAGATTGGGTGTTTTAGCTCGTAAAGAGTCTGAACGAAGCATGACTTGGGGTAACTGTACTGGCCCACTGCACACAATGCTGCTCGAGGTGAAGCGGTGATGCGAAAAGTTCGGCTTGAGCGAGATACTCTCTGGCTCTCTACCGCGGATATGGCAGCGCTTCTTGTTGGTATTGCGGTTCATATCGTCCTGACTCAGACCTTTACCGACGGTAATTATGGACGATGGGTTCTCCTCCTCGATTTATTCTATGTGACAGCAACCATTGTCGATTTGGGACTGCCAACACTCATCGGTCGAGATGGAGAGAGGCTGGGTTCGAATACCCATGATTTGGTCCATCGCTGTCTACGTATCCAAATCCGTTTTGCTCTACCAATCATTGCACTAGGTGGTATTCTTGGATGGTTGTGGATTGGAGATTCCACTACCTGGCTCTTGGCATCACTCATTCTCTCACTCTCAGCCTGTGTCCAAATTCTAACCTATGCACACCGTGCTGCCTTGCGATCTTTGGGGGAATCTCGACAAGAGGCACTCGTTCGATTCGTTGATCGTGGAGCAACCGCGGTCGGTATTATTCTGGCAGCATGGCAATTTGGAGCCCATCCAATCGCTCTCGCACTCGCTACCTTATTCGGTCCACTCGGAGCGATGCTCGTCGCCATTCGATTAGGTGAACGTCGTCTTGCTGCGGTGGAAGATGGTGTGATACTTGATACTTCGAAAGCAGATGATCGGACACTCATCAATCTTGGTCTTCCTTTCTTATTGGCTGCAATTGCGCTTGTGACCAATGTTCGCATTGAGAAACTGATGCTCGGAGTGCTGTCAACGACCACACAAGTCGAAATATTTCAGATCGCTTGGCTCGCTTTTATTGCAGGTTACGCCCCTATCTTATCGATCCGTGCAGTGATGCTGTCGTGGTTCGGAGAAGTCAGAGATGATGTGGATAAATTGTGGCACCGTGCAAAACGTGCTATAGTTCTCATCGGCATTGCAGCGATTCCTGGATTCTTCATTGGTGGACTTATTGGGATGCAAGCGATTAGTGCGGTGTTTCCAGATTATGCAGACAAGGCAACCGTGGTGTTCTCTTGGTTACTAGTGGCTTGGATTCTAGCACTCTTCGCCAGTGTCCCATTGACCTTGGTTCAAGTGAGTGAGCAACCACTGAGATACGCGGCACTGTTGTGGTTCGGAATTATTGCAGATTTTATCGCATGTTGGGTGATGATTCCTGGTGCGCATTTTCCTGCAGAAAAAGTTGCATTCGCTGCAATCATCGGCGCGGCGGTGGTGTTGGTTGCTTCAACGATTGAAGCATGGAGGCTTTATTCAGATACCTCGTTTTCAGAGAGTTGCTCCTGAGGATCGATTGATGTTGTAGAACCGTAAAGGGTCACCGATATGATGGCGGCTAAAACCAGAAATATTCCGATAATCTGGTACTGAGAATGTCCATCCTGGTTGAGGATTATGAAACCCCATACCAAAGTTAACACGGGTTGTATCAAGATGGCGAAGGATGTGTGGGCAGCCGGAAGGCGAGGGAGTGCGTAGGCAACAGCCAGCCAGCCACCAACCTGGGATAGCAACGCAAGTAGCATGAGCCAACCGTGACCTGGCCAATTTGGTTGGAAATCAATCGGTTCAATCGCTGCACTACTGAGAGGAAGGAGGCCGAGAACTAGCAAGCCAAGAGCCGCCCCCGCAGTAGCATCGAATTGTACCGATGATACGGGAGCCAATTCCCTGTTGCAATACCTGAATACAATGAGAAATACAGAGTAAAATAATGCTGTTATAACGCCAAATATGACTCCTTTAACCGGATCCTCACCATATGGATCTGAATCTGCGATTCCCGAAATAAGAGCCAGTCCAACCATAACGACTGGGAGGGATATGAGGATGGCTGGATTTGGCTTCTCATCAAACAATTTCCAAGATACTAAAGTGACAATGATGACCTGAGAATTTCCGATGAGGGTGGCAATACCGATGCCAATGAAAATCATCGAAATGTGATACGATAACATATCCGGTGCGAGAATGAGACCGGCTCCGAAAGCCATCCATCGTGTACGCGAGGAGCGGGTGTCTGCCTTTCGCACGAGAATAGCGAGCAAAGCCAGTGCGGGCAGAGCGTAAAGCATTCTAAAGAATGCACCAGTCGATGGATTCGTATCTGAATAAATGTATAGCACAGGTGAAAACGATACGATGGCGGCTCCAGTTAGAGCAATTAGCATCGCACGACGGTCTGTATCGACCGCCATCGCAGGTTCACCTACTCTGATTTACCTTCGGCGAGCATCTCTTGAAGCTCACCCGATTCATACATCTCAAGGGCAATGTCAGAGCCGCCGATCAGTTCACCATGAACATAAATCTGCGGCATCGTCGGGAAATCAGCCCACTCACAAACACTTGGTATAGCACGTGAATCAGTCAATATATTGACACTTACAAACGGTTCTTCAAGCGATTTCAATACCTGAGCGGCCCGATTAGAAAAACCACATTGTGGCATTTCAGGGGTACCTTTCATGAAGAGTACGAGGCGATTTGTATTCACAAGTTCAGATAGTTCATCAGGTGTCCAATTAAATTCAGTCATATTTATT
>JAPKEY010000252.1 GCA_028821815.1 Candidatus Poseidoniales archaeon
ACGATACGTCAATACTTGATCCATGCCGAGGTCTGAAACAGCAACGAAGCGATTATTCAGATCAACATCAATCGAGTGAGCGTGCGCAGATTGTTGGCGTGGATCGATACTCGAACCAGAATGTTGAATAACACATGTGGCCTCACTGAGCGAACCATCCTTGCCAATTTTATAGGCTGCGATGCTACCACCGGTATAGTTGGCCACGGCAACACAACGTCCACTGCGGTCAATCATCAAATGACACGGATGATCACCGTGAGACAACTGTGAATTGAGCTTCGTCAAGGTTCCCGTTAGTTGGTCGATGGAATAGGCAGTAATACCGCCACCTGGTTTCCCCATAAATTCGCTTGTTTCGTTCACCGCATACAAATACTTGCCGCTCGGATGCAGTGCAACAAAAGAAGGTTCCTCGGATTTCGTGACTCCGGCAATACGAGTCAATGTACCTTCGTCCGCATCTAAATGAAATGCGTAGATGCCTTCACTTTCACCAGATGTGTAGGTGCCAATATAGACAATGCAATCTGCTGAATTAGATCCCGAGGCCGCGGTGGGTAGCATCGCCAGCATAGTAAATACCAATTGAATCATAAGGAGGAAGGTTATCTTTTTCATATTGCTGTTCACTTCGTATTATTTGCTGCAAATTTGTGATTCAATTCGTGGGTAAAAAACCCCCACGCCTTGAGAACCTTCGCAGGCCCTCACAAGCGTGGGGAGATTGTAAGCATCCGCAAAAACCTGGAATTGCAGAGTGCTCAGTGTCCTTTATTTCATTGTGGGGCTTAGTCCCAATTCAGCGAACCGCCACTTTGGTATTCGGTAACTCGAGTTTCAAAGAAATTCTTTTCTTTGGATAAGTCCATCGTTTCACTCATCCAAGGGAAAGGATTCGACGAGCCGTACTGAGCTGGCAAACCGATACGTTCTAGTCGGCGGTCGGCAATATACTGTACGTAATCAGTAAACAGATCACCGTTGAGTCCCATGACACCATTGGGCAGACAGTCTTGGGCATAGTCGATTTCTAGCTCAACACTGCGGCGAATGCGAGCGATCATTTGTTCTTGGAACTCTTCCGTCCACAACTCCGGATTTTCAGCTTTGATCCCATTGATCAGATCCAGTCCGAAGTTCAGGTGAATGGTTTCATCGCGAAGGATGTACTGGAATTGTTCTCCAATGCCAGTCATCAGATTTCGACGATGGAATGAAAGCACCATCACGAACCCTGAATAGAAGAATATACCTTCCATGATCAAGTAAAACCCGATTAGGTTTTTCAATAGTGTCTGGCCACCCTCGAAGGTTTCGCAGGTGAAATCGGGATCGAGGATCTCTGCAGTCAACTCCATTTCAAACTCATCTTTAGCAGCGATCGACGGTATCTCACGATACATGTTGAAGATCTCGCCTTCATCGAGTCCTAGGCTTTCCACAACATATAGGAAAGTGTGTGAGTGGATGGCTTCCTCGAATGCTTGACGCAATAAGTATTGACGGCATTCGGCGTTCGTAACATGACGGAAAATCGCTAAGACTAAGTTGTTACCGACTAGGCTTTCTGCAGTCGCAAAGAACCCGAGGTTACGCATGATCACGAGCCGCTCATCATCTGAGAGTTTATCGGATTTCCACGTCTCGATATCTTTGGTCATCGGCACTTCTGTGGGCATCCAATGATTTGCACAAC
>JAPKEY010000253.1 GCA_028821815.1 Candidatus Poseidoniales archaeon
GCCAAACCAGCCATAGACTGCGGAGGAGCCGAGACCAGGGATATCGCATACGGTTTACTCCGTGTCCTCAATGAGGATAATGAGGCCGTGGGTGATTGGAATCCTGAACTTGATGCAGATACCCTTCGCCAAGCACTGGAGCACATGGTGCGAATTCGAGCATATGATGATCGCATGATGAAGATGCAACGCCAGGGGCGTCTTTCGTTTTACATGAAGTGCTTGGGAGAAGAAGCAGTCAGCGTCGGCGCGGCAATGGCAATGGAAAACAGGGATATCGTCATCCCATCCTATCGACAGCAGGGTTTACTTTTCGTCCGTGGTCGAAATATGGTCGACATGATCAGTCACTGTATCACCAATTCCAATGACAATGTCAAGGGGCGACAGATGCCTGTGCATTATTCTTGGAAAGAAGGAAATTTCGTCTCTATTTCAAGTCCAGTCGGAACACAATTTCCACAAGCGGTTGGGGCGGCCATGGCCTTCGCCTATCGTGGCGAAGATAGTATTGCATGCTCTTGGTTAGGAGAGGGGACTTCGGCCCAAGGCGATTTCCATTATGGCCTTAACTTCGCCTCCGTTTACCAAGCACCTTGTGTTCTGGTAATCGTCAACAACCAGTGGGCGATTTCAACACACAGAAATCTTGCCCACGGAGGACCATCATTTGCAGCCCGGGGCATTCCCTATGATGTTGCGTCGATGCGAGTTGATGGACAAGATATTCTTGCAGTTTATGCAGCACACAAATGGGCGACTGAGCGCGCCCGTGCAGGACATGGACCAACTCTGCTCGAGATGTACACCTACCGTGGTGACAGTCACTCATCCTCAGACGACCCAAGCATTTACCGCCCTGAAGATGAGTATGACTCATGGCCTCTAGGTGACCCAGTGGATCGACTCAAGGCACATCTATTGAAACTCGGCGAGTGGGATGAGGAAAGACACACCGCACTTGAGGAAGAGTGCACGAAAGAAATCATTGCCGCATACAAGGAGGCAGAGACACATGGAACTCTGAAAGAAGGGCCATTCCCTTCAGTGTCTACACTGTTTGAAGATGTGTACGAAAAGGAACCATGGCACCTTCTAGAACAACGTGGAGAGGTGGGGATTTAGTGGCGCGGATGAGCATTATCCAAGCAGTTAATTCTGCATTACACAACATGTTTGAGCGCGATGAAACTGTTGTCTCATTCGGTGAGGATGCCGGCTATTACGGAGGTGTATTCCGCTGCACAGCAGGGCTGCAAGAAAAATTTGGTAAACATCGTGCATTCGATACACCACTTGCCGAGGGGGGAATTATAGGCATCGCAATCGGAATGGGTATGAATGGACTGAGACCTGTTGCTGAAATTCAATTCGCCGACTATATTTTCCCCGGATTTGACCAGATCACAAACGAGTTGGCAAAACTTCGCTATCGCTCAGGTGGCGAGTACAGTGCGCCAGTAACCATTCGCACCCCTTGTGGAGGGGGGATCAAAGGGGGCCACTATCACAGCCAATCTCCAGAAGCTTATTTCACCCATACACCTGGATTGAAAGTCGTCATTTGTTCCAATCCTTACGATGCAAAGGGATTGCTAATATCGTCGATTGAATGTAATGACCCAGTCATTTTCTTTGAACCTACGCGACTCTACAATGGGCCATTTGATGGAGACCATACAGCAGCCATGGTCAAATG
>JAPKEY010000059.1 GCA_028821815.1 Candidatus Poseidoniales archaeon
CGCCGCTGGTAGTAAATCCAGACATTGATTCAAACCAACCACGAATCATTCCACCAAGAATTTCTTGAAGGGTGCCGCCATCTCCATCCCATGTAATGGGACCATGGAATGTTGGCCCGAACCAATATGGAAGGGCTCCAACAGCAACGATCAGTGGCCAAGAGAGGGCAACTGCGGCGAATGCCTCGCGGTCACGTAATCTGTCCGCAGTATCGCGTCTAGTTCCTATCCGAATCAGGATGGCACCTACAACAGCACAGAATAGAATCGGGGGTACGAAAGACCACAAGATAATGGAAACTTCATCGTGCATAATGTAACCAATTGCCCCACTGATTGCCAGTGGCACAGTCAAAAGGATCAAACTCCAACCTGCAATGAGGCCGATGATGTCATAGCGCATTGCTAACGCTCCAGAATTTTCTCGACTGTTGGTACATCATCGGATTCGACGAAGAGGATTAATCGGTCCCCAGCCTTGACAGTCATATCGGATTTGGCGCGGAACATGATTCGGGAGCCTTCAGCATTTTCTCGTTCAACAAACGCAATTCGGAAGGAAGCTTTTTTCTCGATTTTTTCGATTGATTGGTTGAGACGGCTATGACCTTCAGAAATCGATGCGCTCATGGCGACGATTTCAGGAACAGATGGCATCAACTGATAATGGCCTGGTACGCGTCGATGCACTTGCATCAAGATAGAATCAATGGCGACTCGTCGTTCTGAAACAGCATACGTCAGTCCGATTCGGCGCACAACACGGGCAAGAGCTGAATCATCGAGGACAAGGCCTGTTCTCTCAACACCAATATCGGCAGCACGCATTGCAATCGCGATATTTTCGTGATCATCTGGAAGGGCTGCAATGGCGATGTCATGTTCTGCCAATTCTATTTCTCGCAACAAATCTAGGTCGGCTAAGTTACAATGTATGACATCCAATCGCTTGTGGGCGCCGATTGAAGAGCCAACCAACTCATTTGCTGCTTCCAAATGCTCATCTAGTACAGTCACCAAACAACCTTCACCAAGATATTCCTTCGCCAACTGCTTACCAAGTGCTGTTGCTCCAAAAATGGCAACTCTAGGTGACTCTGGGTAGGGTGGTTCAACGTGACCGGCAGCCTTTGAAATTCGCTTAAATGTATGCTCACCGATAGTCGCAAAAACGAGTCGGTCACCAACCTCAACGACTGTGTCATCATCGGGAACAAACGCACTCTGACCCTTGCGGCAAAGTGTAAATGCTTTGGGCAAACCATCGATTTTTCCCTCCGCTTGACCCAGTGTAAATGATGCCAATTGTGTCGCATTAGGAGTGACATCTACTTCGACAATCCAGGCATCTCCACCCAGTGGAAGTACATCATTCAAGCTGGATGATTTAAGCCCGGCAGTGAGTCGATCAATGGAAGCCTGATGTGGGCAAATAGCAACATCAACACCTGACCATCTTGCCAAACGGCCCTCTTCATTGGCGATCAAATTTGCATCATGGATTCGAGCGATGGTGAGTAATGGTGGGCGATTAGGGTATTTTTCAATCGGTAGTTCTTCTTCGAGTAAATCGCGAGCTAATGCGCATGATAGCATATTTCTTTCATCACTACCTGTCGCAGCAATGAATACCTGGGCATCACGTATTCCTGCTTCTTTCAAAATTTCACGACGAGTTACGTCGCCTAGTAAAACAAAGGCATCAATCGATTGAGCTTCCTTAATGGCTGTAGGCTCTGAGTCTATTAGAACAACGTCCTGGCCTTCATTGTAGAGTGCCCTCGCGACACCTCTGCCGACCTCGCCAGCCCCACCGATGATGATGCGCATATGCAGTCCTCCGGTATCCTTTCGGCCCCTCCTCTCCCTCTTAACTCCTCACTCTCCAATCCGCACTGGGACTCGATAAGTTCCACCTGTAATTTCGGGTTCCCCAATGGTCTCCCACGATTCAGTCCAGCAATTTACACATCCGATAGATAGTGGTCTATAGAAATCGTATGCTGCTTCACCCAGTGTACTTGGTGTTTCAATCCATTCAGTCATTGTCGTCGGAGTGTGCAATAGCCAGCGATTGTTGACAACGTCAACTTCACCCTCGATAAAACATGCATCCAATACAATTCCGTTCGCATTACACCAGTCGGTATCAAAGGGGAATATTGCATTCGCCCATGCGTGCGGTTCCCAGCCACTAAACTGACCATCTGTCATCGGACCGAATTCATACCATGCAGGGATGTTTCGGGTTCGTAAAATACTCATCCAAGCATTGGATTGCTCGTCGCAATCCCCACGCTCGTCGACAATGCACGAAGGTCCACTTCGAGCGGGTGCAAGCCCCTGACTGTATACAATTGAATCTCGTATTTTGATGAATGCGGCATGTGCAAATGCGTAAGGATCATCTTCATCAGCAGGTGACAGACTACTCGCAATTTCGTTGGCCAATTCAACCACAACAGCATTTGTTCCATCGATTGCCCAATTCCGACTAGGTCCTGAATCTCGATCATACCACTGCTTGTGTGAGCCAAATTGATCATACATAGTATTCAAACGACCAGAACGTTGAGAGTAGTCATCAAACGTTCCTGAATTGCTATTATCAATTGAAAATCCGTGGCTTGAGCGCGGAGCTTCGTCAGGAGCTCTATCTCCTCCCCACCACGTAAATGAACTGCCAATGACATCGTATTGCACCACCAGTGTGGTGATTTCACCAGGGGGGATGTTGCCTTGCCAAATTACACAGCGATCGACACTGCAGCGATCTGAGTTTTGACCGACAGGAGGCCAATATATCTCTGATGTTGAATCAAGAATGACAGCCCCATCCTCTGTCAAATATTCTTCATGTAAGGGTATTTGGACATAATTACTACCTCCTTCGGCATGTACAACCATATTGGTGACATCTTGTAGATACAAAACTGGGTTTAACTCGCCACTGGTCAAGAGGTGTCCTTCATCAGATATCCCAAAATCAGTTCGTTCAGAAGGAATCGGTAACTCATAACTAAACGACATAGATTGGCTATGTGGATTCAGTAAATTCACATTTCGTTCGGCTGAATATGTAGCGTATATGGGATACTCTCTTGCAGGGCCGAATTCATCCAATAGGGAATCCAACCATTTTTCCAATTGGTTGGATATCCGTTCTTGTGCGGGTGTGAATAAGAACAAAAATGCGATAGCAACCACGAGTACCATAGTACGAATGTTGTTCTTTTTCTTCTTCTCTCGACGCTTTCCCCCCCGTCGTATATTGAGGCCAGGTGGTGCCCCTTTTCTTGAACGATGAACCAATTCCCCGCCGGGGATTGGAGCTCCAACACGCATCGACATCCCCCGTGTACCGAGTACAACTCGACCACAACTGTGGCAGATACTCGAGGATGCCGGGTTCGGGCTCAGGCAGTAAGGACAACGAGCCATTCAACCCCACTGGAGCCAGTAGCCCCTTCAATGTTCGTGGTGCGTCCCTATGGGACGCAGCATCATTCCGCTTCTTCTTCGGAGCCGACAGCACGAACACCGGTCGAAATACCGGTTCTTTGTAAGCGAGTCCATTCTTGTTTCATTCTAGGTGAAAGTCCAGAGGGTAACCAAATTCGATCGGCTTTACTTTGACCCCAAATTATGACCGCTGGTAGTATGAATAAAGCAGGTAGATACATCAGACCAAATGCAATGACAATCAGTAACATGGAATGTAGAAGCATGGCTTTGAAAGCTGGTTTGAACCGCCTCCCTTCTAGTGCATGCCAGCCTTGCCACGAACCGATGATTGCCATGGTCCAAGGAACAATGCAGGCTAATAACCCCCCGAATAAAAGTGATGGCCATCCAAATCCCATCGTTACAAATCCCTTTATTCCATCTGAATACGTAGTTGAAATGAGCCTGTAAATTAGCAATACAACCAGCATTGACCCCAATCCCAATCCAAATGTCCAACCTGCAGTGGGTTGCCCATTCAGTTGCCGGACTCCTTCACGAGTCAGTAAGAACATTGTCAGTAGTGAGAGAGTAAGTGATAGAAGAAGTATTTCAATCAATGGAATTCTTTCTGCTGACCATAATGGATCTAATACCAAACTGGAAGCCGCTGCTTGATATACGGCCCCAACAAAAAATCCGTACAATAGTAGCCGTGTGGCGGTAGGAAGGTCATAAAATCCAATCATTTTGGACATGCCGCCACGCCAACCGATCCAGACACCGATTAGACCGATAGAGGTGGCAACCTGAAGTTGCCAAAGGGGAATGCCAATCTCCACCACACCCTTGGCTTCCAAAGTCACTTCTTAGGGTTGTCCAGCCCTTTGGGCCGTTCCGTGGGGTTCTTACGAGGAAGGTGTGAGGGCGGGCCGATGGCGCTTGAAGGGTTGAGAGCGGGCATCTTTGGGGCCTTGAGTCGCCTCAAGGGTAAGCGTAAACTCGATGAAGCAGAAATGAAGGAGTTGTCGAAAAGCATCAGACGAGCTCTACTCGAGGCTGATTTTAACGTACGGCAATCGAAGGAAATCACTGCACGGCTTGAAGAAAGAATGGTTGAGGAAGAGCCTCAATCCGGGGTGACACTCCAAACTCATGCAATGAATATTATCTACACTGAATTAGTTCGTTTGCTCGGGCCACCGAAGGAAATTCGACCTCACAACCAAACAATTCTCATGGTCGGACTTTACGGCCAAGGTAAAACCACGACGACAGCTAAATTGGCTGAATGGTGGCGGCGTCGCCATGGCATCAAGGTCGCGGTGATTGAAGCTGATGTGCAACGACCCGGTGCTTATGCACAATTACAGCAACTATTGGCTGATTCTCCAGTTGAAGTATATGGGGAACCAGAAAACACGAATGCTGAGGAAATCGTCCGTAATGGGCTTGCCAAAGTTGGTAATGCAGATGTTGTAATTGTCGATACTGCGGGTCGAGATCGCCTAGATGATGAATTACAAGCGGAACTGGAAAGAATCCACAAAGTTGCCAATGCAACTGAACGATTCCTCGTCATCGATGCCCAAGTTGGACAGGCAGCAGGGCCTGTTGCTGCTGGATTCCATGAACTGGTTGGTATCTCAGGTGTTATTGTATCCAAACTAGATGGTACTGCACGAGGTGGTGGAGCTCTGTCGGCAGTCGCTACAACAGGTGCTCCAATCGTATTCATCGGTGAGGGTGAGAAAGTATCAGATCTTGAGAAATTTGAGTCGGATCGATTCATCTCTCGCTTGCTAGGAATGGGTGATATTCGTGGTCTCATCGACATCGCTCCAGGTGCGCTCGACCAAGAAGAAGCGATGCGATTGACGGAACGTATGATGTCTGGTAGATTCACACTCAACGATATGTACAAGCAAATGGAAATGATGTCAAAAATCGGTACCATCGATAAAATTGTCTCACATCTCCCAACCTCATTTTTCGGAGGCCTTGGGACAATGGATCGTCGACAAAAGGAAGAAATGCAGGGTAATCTAGAACGTTATAGAGTTATTATGGATTCGATGACTGAAGATGAAAAAAATGAACCTCATATTTTGAAAGCGGATCGAATCCGTCGAGTTGCGCGCGGTTCGGGCGTCAAAGAAAAGAATGTGCGTGAACTTCTCGCTCAATGGAATCGTTCACGTAAGATGATGAAAGGAATCAAGGGCAACCGCAAGTTAAGGCGCCAGATGAAAGGTATGATGGGCGACATGGATGACATGGACATGCCGATGTGAGATTATGAATCGCAGATTTGCAATCATCGGCCACCGTGCCCAATCTTCAGGGAAAATCAATCTGAATGATTTAGCGGGATCAGCAGGAAGGTTGGATGTACTGGTACGTGCAGTCAATACGGCGCTATTTCTGTCGCATGGTATCCGAGATGATACACACATCACCCTTCACTTGCTAGGTGGCCCTGGCCCGTCCCGCCGCGTGTGGTTTGAAGGGCCACAATTGCGTGGTGTACATCCAGATGAACGGGCTATTGCCGGACAGGTGAATAAAGCGCTGCGCGAACCAGTTCCAGCAATGGGACAATTCGTGGAATTACATTCAGGATTGTGGCATTCCGGTGGGGAAATTGAACAAACTATCACTGAATGGAAACGAGAAGGTGTACGGATTTTCGTCCTCGATGCTAGCGGGATTCCATTCAATCCAGAAATTCACAATGCCGAATCGATTGGATTCATTCTATCTGATGACCGACCATTTAGTGAATCTGAACTACAATCGATACAATCGATTGAAAAAATTTCACTAGGTGATACCTGGCTGCAAGGACATGCGTGCATTTCTATACTACACCACTATTTGGATTCGAATTAACAAAGCCAGGCTGGAAACCCATCTTCATTTTCAGTTAGGGCAGCATGCAAAATTACATCCGGCACATTCAACGGATGCGTTTGGGGCCATGTTGCCAGCGGCGAGATAACGACACTTCCTGCCATCAAACTTGAACAATCTGTTTTTGGAAGTGGTTCATCCTCAATTGATGCTGCACCAACAATGAAACCACGATTTCCATCACTTGATTTCGTCGCACCGTGATACCATCGTGCCCCCAATGGGACAGTTTCTACAGCACCACTCCATTCATGTGGTGTATTCAAATTGAGAATAATATCTCCACTTCTGAATGCCTCTCTGATACGTTCATCCATTGGCATTTGCGCATCACCCCAAGGCTGATGCTTACTTCCACGGGTGCGCATGAGATTTGTAGGTTCTTCATTTGCAACCAATAAGGCGCGATCGATGAGCTCAAGAATGGCCGCAGTTCCTATTGAAAAATCCTCGTGTAAGTAGGTCCCTAGGCTGAGAGCGATCGCTGGCAACCCGTATAGGGCCGCTTCTCTGGCCGCAGAAACAGTACCTGAATGAATGACATCTATGGATATATTAGGCCCAAAATTGATGCCTGAAATACACATGCGTGGGCGAATCATTGGAGCCCAAGATTCGAAACCCTGATCGATGGCGACAATTGTGCAATCACATGGAGTACCATCTAGGCTGAAAATTTGAATCGGTGGCCCATCTGCATCTAGATCCAAGGTTTTTACCAAGTCATTTCTATCCGTAAATTCAAGATCACTTTTCAGAGATAAGCGCATAGCAGAAGCGGATTGCTGGTGTGCTGGAGCGAGTACCGCCAAAGGGTGACCCCTCTCATGTAATATCTGGATTAAGCGATGTAACCCTGCAGCATCAATACCATCATCATTGGTCAAAAACAATGGTTCTCTCCAAGCCATCAAATCCCCTCAATTATCGGCGATGTTTACTGGTTCTTCAGTTAATCTATGGTTGGTCCCCACAATGGTCAATGCCATGCCGACAAGCATGAATGGACCGCCTACCCATGTCCACAGATTGGGGACTCCCTGAACACCTAGGACCCATCCAAGTAACCCACCCAGTAGAGGTTCCAAAACAACACAGACAGAGATAACCAATGGCGGAAGCCACTTGAGACTTGCATTAATACCGGTGTGTCCGGCAAGTCCGGGGCCAAGAGCCAGATATCCAACAAGTAAAATCCAAGACATATCAGTCCAACCAAATACCGAAATATCGACTATAGTCAAATCGAGTGTGGCATTTTCAGCGAATACGGCGTGAATGGTTAGCAATATGGCGCAAATGGCAGTTACAGGAAAGGCATAGAGAAATAGTGGCATTTGTCTCTCACTCCGGAGATATCGACCAGCCGCAAGATAACCGACGATGGCGATAGCCCCCAAAAATGCTGCTGCATCTCCAATCAAGGTCACTGATCCAGAACCTGCATCTTGGACTGCGAGAATGGCCCCAAACACTCCGATTAACGCGCCCCATGTTTCCCACCGATGTGGTTGCATCCGTAGCGCTACCATTCCGGTGACGATGATGAGGGGGTGGGCGGTAACAAAAAGTAGGCTGTGGGCCAGTGATGTATGATCCAATGACCAAACCCAGCTGCCGAAGTGTATCCAAAGACAAATCCCTGACCCGAAAATGATCCAGAAAGTTTTCCGAGTCCAATCAAATGATTCATTCTTAAGTTGCCAAATGAAGAATGGGAGGAGGACAATTGATGTGGCTTGCAGACGCCATGCGGCACGGAGTAATGGTGTTACATCCGACATTAACATGAATACTGCACCGGCACTGGATACCGCCAATACAGCGATTCCAAGAACTATCCATGCGTGTACCGGGGGAGCCCGGGATTGTTCCAAATCAACACCTCAAGATTCGATAGCTGTGCGGCCAAAGATACCTGCACGCTTGAACAGCCAATAGATACCACCGAAGATGATGACGTTGATGAGTGTGAAGC
>JAPKEY010000060.1 GCA_028821815.1 Candidatus Poseidoniales archaeon
CGAATTAGATTCAATCGGCGGCCGACATTTGATGATGGTGTTTTTGCTAACAATTGACTTTATTCTTATACAAGGAATTGTCAGAATTTTTGAGATAAGAAGGACAATTTCAGAGGGGGTAGCCGCTGCTGTCCGCGACCCGGAAATGGCGTATAGACTCGGGAGTCGGGCCGTGCCTAGTTTGCTTGAAATGTTAGAAGATGAAACTGTTGTAGGTGAGGAATGCCAGCACGTTATTGAGGCTCTAGCCGTGCTACGCGAGCGGAAAGCCTGCGACTCAATTATCGCTCGATTTGAGTATGATGATACGCATACCACCGCGGTAGCTGCAATGGTTGCCATCGGCTATCTACCGCCACTTTTGAGTGCGCTTACCGCGGAGAATTCACAAACCAGAATTGGTGCCTTGACAGCAATTCGAAGAATGGCAGACGCCAATGCAATACCTGCACTAAAATCAGCTATGAATGATGCTGATTCCAATGACCGGGAAAAAATTGTACGCGCATTTGGTTCAATTGGTTCTGAAGCCCACCCATATTTGATCGATGCACTTTCAGATTCGGTGAAGGGTGTTCAATTGGCGGCGCTCCAAGGATTGACACTTGACAGCAGTGAAACATTGATGCTAAAATTAATTGAAATGGCTGAACATTCAGATCCAGATGTTAGATTGGCAGCAGTGGACGCCATGCAGCGATTTTCAGATGGACGAGTTGTCGCACCATTGGTAGCAGCATTGGATGATGACGATTCACGTGTGGCGCGTCAGGCAAGAAGAAGTCTAGATCATCTTGAATCAGTTGTGGCCCGCAAAGGAACGGCATCCGACCAGTGATTCATCTTATTCAGGGTCAGTGTGACATTCACCGTTTCACCCTCCGTCCACCAATCGACAGCAACGAACGTTGGGCGTGTTTCGTGAGCTTCCCAGCATTCTAGAGAACGATTAAGCAAGAAATCATACGCATTGACAATCGGCGCGCGCTCAAAATCAGTGAGACCTGATTCCAGTGCAAGCCAATTGTTCAAATGCCATACCGGTTGAGATGAATCACCTCGTAGTACATCACAATTCATATCTCCTGGGAACCGATCAGCATAATTTGTCGTCCATCCGTGTTCTGTGAAACTGTGTAAATATGGAAAATTTTCATCATAGGAGCCCTCGATAAAAATAACAAGATTGTGATTGCCGTCAACCATTTGTCGAATGGTTGGCCATGGCTCACCTAAATTTTGAATATGGGCCTGCCCAATTAGTCCACTCATTTCAAGAATATATTCGAGATGATTGTAGGGGACATATGCCTCGAACAGGAGGGTGACAACATCGCTTGGCGATTCATTCATTTTTGAGTGTAAGTGTGATAGGAGTTCGACGGCGTTCTGACTTCCATGCACACAAGGGTGGATTCCCGTCTCATATGAACCATGACAAAACGATGTATTGACTAGATCCTGTGAATATCGGGAATGATGTATGTCGAGCATGAATGCCCGAAATCCTGCGTCCCACTGCTGGCTGAGATTCTCGCGATGATTGGCCGCTAGGAAATTGAATCCTTCATCGAGTGTGGAATGGGCATTGTGCGTTTCCGGGTATGTGACATTTGTATACAATTTGTCGCAATTCTCAACTGAGCCATTGCATGGTTCTTCAGGTAACCTATCCTGATGAAATACGCCAATGGAGGAAAGGAAAATCAGCATAGAAACGCCAAGAATGATTACGAGGTTGTTGGAGTCTGTTTTTCCACTCAAATGATTCACCGACCAATGATGTGTCAGCGAGCCAGATTATCAATCATCGCATCAATGGTTTCAGGGTTGGCTTCTTTATCACGACCAGACATGCAGGCTCGACCAATGACATCCGCACCAATATAGGAAAATTGCTGGCGCATTGCCATAATGACATGAGCCCCACCACCACCACTATGGGTGGCCAAACCAACCGGCTTCCCTGTACACAGGGTCTGAAAGCTCTTCCAATCCATGGACGTGGACATCCAAGCAAGGGCATTGTTCAATGTAGGCGGGATTGACCCATTGTATTCTGGAGCAATGACGACCCAAGCATCAGCTTCCGTCATCGCAGATACTAACCCAGCGGCATCTGAGGCTTTTTCAGGGTCCTTTGAATTGGCAATAGTGAACATTGGAAGATCTAGTTCGGCTAAATCAACAACCTCTGCATCATGCCCCTTGGCAGTTGCAGCTGAGACGAATACATCTGCGAGTTCGCGATTGGCACCCGACGTTGCTGTAATCATCAAGAAGCGTGCCATGTCACTGCGAGTGGTGTCGGATTCTTGAACTTGTGCCGTGACGCCCGACCCTAAGGGTCGCAACCGTAGGCAGCGAATGCTTATGCGTAGAACGCGGGCGTCAGAAAATGGGTCGAAGCCATGCCAGAGCACGGACACGTAGTATGTCCTCATTGTAAAGCGCAATTGGAAGGTTCGGAAGCAACGTGCCCATCTTGTTCAGGCCCACTTTTTGGAATTGCCCCCATCACGCAAGAAATTGTCCCAGAATCAACCGGATCTGGTACAACAACAATCGATAATGTTGAAGTCCCCACATACACTCCACCACCCGTTACAGAGCAAATTTCACATCCTTCAGAACCAGTCATAGAAGACGTTACAGATACACCCCCCCAAATGACCGCGGAAGATCTTGTCCAACGTGGTGAAATGCTTGGAATTGAGGGTGGGCATGCCGAAGCACTGAGCCTCTTTAATCAAGCGATTGCGCTAGACCCTACCGACCATATGGCATGGTTCAACCGAGGGGTAATGAGTGAAACAACTGGAGATGTTCAAGACGCCATCAAGGCCTTCCGCATCGCTCTAGACAATTGTCCAGGTCATGGTGCTGCAAGTGCTAATTTAGCTGTGCTTCTACAAAGATTGGGTCACCCCGAAGATGCGGTTCAGCATGCGCAAAGTGGATTGATTGCATTCCCCGGTCATCCAGCACTTCTCGACATCGTTAATTCAGCAGGCGCGGCCGTACCGGTCACACCCATCACCATTGATGAGCCCGTGGAAACGGCAGGAGCAGAACTCGAGATGGAAGATTTGGTCAGTGAGCCTGAGCAAACGTGGGCTGAACCACTCGGAGTTGTGAAAACAATGGATGTACATCCAGTTTCTACACTGCCAGAAACCACTGTGGAAGCCCCCACATCCACAACTGGTGTCAATCTGGATGCACTGGCTGAAGGGGCAACAGAAATGATTCGACAAGGCGATGCTGCTGGGGCACTTGAATCTCTCAGGGCTCACCTTCCCGAGGCCGCGGCTGAGCATCCACAATGTTGGCGGGCGGCCGCTGGAGCCATGGCACGCCTCAGTCTTCCTGAGGCGGCAATCAATGCCTTCGAATATGCGCTCGATCTTGATGCAAATCACGCTCCGACATGGTTCAACCTTGGCTCACTGCGTCAGCGTGAACAAGATTTACAGGGTGCACTATCATGTTTTGAAAGGGCTTTGAGTCTCGATGAACACTATGCAAAGGCTGCAAATGGCGTCGGTATTGTGGCCTTGGAATTGGGTCAAATTGAAACGTCCCTCAATGGATTTTCTAAACTAAACATGGCATTGGGTAACCTACGCGGCCATCCTAGTGGTATTATCTATGCGGGATTACTCATTGATTTGGCTGAGGGTGAGGGGCGTGTCCTCGAGTTGGATGCAACCATACCAACCACCTTGCCTGCCGGCCCAGAAATGGCCAAAACAGCACTGGAGATGATTCCAGATGGTGCTCACACACTGCGTGCTAGAGCCTTCACATCGAGTGAGAATCACGCAGAGGCAATTACTGTCTGGAAAGGATTGCTTGAACATGATAAGCAGGACGCAGATCTCTGGCTTGGCCTAGCCCGTTCACTCAGTGCAGCTGGTAGCGAGGAAAAAGCCGCAGCATGCAGGGAGAAGGCTCGTGGCTTGGGGGCAAATGTGGCAGAACCAACAGCGCAACCAGTCATTGCTGTGGAACCACTCCACCAACCTGAGGCACAAGAGATATCTGAAATCGAAGTAGTAAGTTCTGAATCAAACGAGGAAGACGACCCCTGGGCTGCTTTCTCTCAACCTGAAAACGACGATACTGTGGGAGTTGGACCACAAATTTCCACAGAAGAGATCATCGCCCATGAGGCGGCCTTGGATACAGTCCAAGAACCAGAACCTCTGGCATTTGAGCCGGTTAGTGAAGAAGTTAATCTGGCGGCAGCAGCATTAGAAGTTCAATCTGTTGAAATGGTTGAGCATGTGGTTCTCCCAGATTCATCTAGTGTGGCCAATCAGGATATTGAGTGGTACAACAAGGGTATCGAGTTACTCAACAAGGATCGCTACAAGGAGGCGCTATCTTGCTTTGATCGTGCCTTACCATCCTTCAAGGATGACAAAACCATGGCCATTAAAATATTGAATGGACGGGGGAATTGTTTCTATTCCCTCAACCAATACAAAGAAGCTATCGAGAATTATTACAAGGCTTTCGGAATCGACAAAAGTTTGACCACAGGGAAAGCACTGTACAACATGGGCACTGCATACGCTGAACTTGAATCATATGACAATGCGATTCACTGTTTCAACCAATCTATGGGCAAAGATGTGGGTGAATCACTCAAAAGTGAGAACAAGAAGCGGGCAAAGGAACAGATTCGTCGATGCAAGTTACTTCTGAAAGAACAGAAGAAGCGCGCAGCATGAGATTCCTCCCGATTTGGTTAACTTTTTCCCAATAGATGGGTTTATGCCACCACACACCTATTCAGAATTATGGCGAATGAAGCAGGCAGCGATGTCATCGGCCGGCTCGGTGGCAAGGATTTGAATCAAGATGGTCGTATTGTCAATCTAGTTGTAGTTGGTTCCAGTCGATTTTATGACTACTCGATTATCGAAGAGGCACTGGATCAGTGGGCTGCTGATGAAGCGAACCCAGACCTTGTTATCACAGGAGGGGCGAGTGGTGTAGATTACCTCGCTGAACGATGGGCAGACAACAATAATATCGCCTTCGCAGTATTTTCAGAAGAATGGAATGCTCCTCGGGCTGGTCTTGAAGATGGTGGAAGAAATGCTGCACCAACATCACTCACAAATCAACTCCTCGAAGTAGCCACCCATATCTTGGCATTTCCATCTCCAACGAGCAAGTGGACACAGGTCGTAATCGACATGGCTGAAGCCATGGGCAAACCGGTCAAAATTGTCCAAATTGAATAACACAAATTCCGACAGGGCCATGAAGCGTCACCTCACACGCGTGTGCATGGAGGAGCGTGTGGCAGCTCAGCGTGTGACGAATGGTGACGCCCATCCACTCGAAGAAATTGTTGCCGTGGAAGAGCCTCTTGAGATTCACATCAATGGGCAACCATGGATTACAACCATGCGGACCCCCGGTCAAGATCGTGAATTGTCGCTTGGCTTACTCTACTCCGAAGGGTTGCTTTCTGATATTGCTGATATTGATACGGTCGATGTTAATGATAATGTGGTTCAAATTAATGGTCAAATTTCCATCGACGGACATACTCGAGGATTTGTCCGTTCAAGTTCATGTGGTGTGTGTGGTCGGGCATCGCTCGATGCGATGATGGCCCGTCATCCACCTGCTATTTCTTTAGATGGATTCACCATCAGTTGTGACTCAATTGATTCACTATTGAATCGACTACGAGCAAAACAATCTGTTTTCGACTCCACTGGTGGAGTTCATGCTGTTGCCCTGTTTAGCGATGACTCTGTGATTACTGATCTTGCTGAGGATGTTGGTCGCCACAACGCAATGGACAAAATTATCGGTCGCTCGATAACGCAGTTACCTCTCTCTGACAAGGGATTCTTATTGAGTGGACGGGTATCATTTGAGATGGTTCAGAAGGCTGTGATGGCAGGTTCACCCTGTATCATCGCAATCGGGGCACCGACCACTCTTGCAATCGAACTAGCACGACAGCATGGTATTACACTGATTGGTTTTGCCAGAGATTACAGATTCAATGTGTATACGGGTTCATGGCGATTGCAGGACTGATTTCAAGGGGTTTACACAAATGAGGGAGAATGTAGAGGCACAACCACCCATCACAGTTGAGAAACTGAAAATTCGCAAGCCGAAACAGGTTGCTGCCGGAATCCAAGGGGTGGTAAAATCATTCAGAATCGGTTTGGCTGAAGCCGGTATTTCCCGAACCATCAAGACGATGAGGACTGTAAATCGATTCGATGGGTATGATTGCCCCGGCTGTGCTTGGCCTGACCCTGATCACCATCGCTCTGGTTTCGAATTCTGTGAAAATGGTGCCAAAGCATTCGCCACCGAGGCGACTAAGAAGCGCCTAACACCGAAGCGTTTGTCTGCTAAAACCGTCCAGGAATGGTCACAATTATCCGACATGGAATTGGATAAACTTGGACGGATCACCCACCCAATGGTTCTCCGCAATGGTTCGAATAATTATCAATCGGTTAGTTGGGATGATGCCTTTTCTATGATTGCAGAGGCCGTTGATGATATCAGCGATCCGAATCAAACAGTTCTCTATACATCAGGGAGGGCATCCAATGAGGCTGCATTTCTCTGGGGTACACTGGCACGTCAAATTGGCACAAACAATCTCCCTGATTGCAGTAATATGTGCCATGAATCGAGTGGCGTGGGTTTGTCAGGTTCAATCGGAATCGGTAAGGGAACTGTTCGCCTAGATTGCTTTGATTCAGCTGATTTGGTACTTGTTATCGGCCAAAATCCAGGCACTAATCACCCACGTATGCTGTCTGCTTTGGCAAGTACAAAACGAAATGGTGGGTCTGTCATCAGTATCAACCCATTGATGGAAACTGGGTTAAACCGATTCAAACACCCACAAGAAGTCATTCGATTGTTGGGGAAAGGAACTCCAATTGCAGATGATCATTTTCCAGTGAGAGTTGGTGGTGACCAAGCCCTCTTGCAAGGAATCGCAAAGGTGGTTCTAGAGGAAGGTGATTTAGATTGGAAATTTATTGATGAGCAAACTAAAGGGTTTGAAGAGTGGAATACCCATATCTTAGCAACACCATGGGATGAGATTGTCACTCAAAGTGGAATCGAACAGGCTCGAATCGAATCACTCGGCAGGGCTGTATCTAAATCTAAGAAACTCATTATTTGCTGGGCAATGGGGATTACACAGCATGAAAATGCGGTCGCTACAATTCAGGAAATCGCCAACATATTGCTCGCAGGTGGACATTTTGGAAGGCCAGGCGCGGGTGCGTGCCCCGTCAGAGGTCACTCTAATGTGCAAGGCGATCGCACCGTAGGTATCAACCACCATCCGTCAATTTCCTTCCTTGATGCATGTGAACGCGAAACTGGAATACAGATGCCGCGTAAACCAGGCTATGATTCTGTAGAATTTGTTCGGGCTGCACGGAAAGGGGGGGTCAAACTTTTCATGGCACTAGGGGGAAATATTCTCTCTGCAATGTCTGATACAGAAGAGGTAGCAAAGGGTTTGCGGGAGATTGATTTGACTGTCCAAATCTCGACAAAATTGAATCGAAGTCATCTTGTCACAGGTCGGCAAGCCCTGATTTTACCTTGTCTCGGGAGGACTGAAACCGATCCGGCAGGATTTGTCAGTGTTGAGAATTCGATGGGGGTTGTTCACTCATCTACAGGGAAACTTCCACCAGCATCACCTGATTTGCTTAGTGAACCTGCGATTATCAGTTATATTGGTGCGAAATGCTTTGGTAATACGCCATTTGATTGGATTTCATTCTCAAATAATCACGATGTTACAAGAGATCTCATCGGAGCTGTGATTCCCGGCTTCACCAATTTCAATGCACGAGTCCGAAATAAAGGTGGTTTTTATTTGCCAAATGGCCCCCGTGATGGACCCACATGGAATACACCTTCTGGCAAAGCAGTCATCCATTCACATACACTACTCGAGCGTTCAATTCCAGATGACCGGTATATTTTGATGACGGTGCGTAGTCACGACCAATATAACACAACCATTTACGGAATGGATGATCGCTATCGAGGCATTTACAATTCTCGTCGAATTGTGATGATGAATCCGGAGGACATGAATGAGTTGGGTTTGGTATCGATGGATGTGGTTGATTTGACCAGTCATTTTGCAGGCCGGAAGATTCTAGCAGAAAAGTGGAAAGTTGTCCCATATGATATTCCACGAAAGAATTTGGCGGCTTACTTTCCCGAGGCAAATGTACTGGTGCCTCTTGACTCGGTTGCCAAGGGTAGTAATACACCAACTTCAAAGTGGGTTGAAGTGAG
>JAPKEY010000061.1 GCA_028821815.1 Candidatus Poseidoniales archaeon
ATCACCAAAGTTCTCGACCAAGATAGCATCGACTCCTCCTGCGAGAAGCGTTGTCGCATCTGCGAGTGCAGATGACTCGACAGCTCCGATATCCCCTGCAAATCCGGGTGAACCGGGCAGAGCCTTGAGATGAACCATGCCGATCAGGCCGGTGGGAATTTTTTTCCTCATCCACTCACCTACTGGTGCTCGGCCTGAAGCCATCGCCAACAAGAGCGCAACCCTTCTTCCAAACTCTGGGATGGGGACCAACCCAAGGCACTCTGTGTTTCTGAGATGTCAGGAACTCGACGGCGCGAATCACCTGGATGTCCAACTTCTTGGAAATGGATTTCAGATGATGAACCTGTGATATTTATGCAAAGTTTGGCCAATTCAGCAATACTGACCTCTTCAGGATTACCAAGATTAAGTGCAGCCCCGGTCAATTGAGAACCATCCAATCCTTGATCTAATTCTCCAGCGATTCGGATGCCTTCAACCGCCTCATCAACCCAAGTGAAAGAGCGTGTTTGAGACCCATCTCCATGGATTGTAATTGGGTCGCCGCGACGGCATTGTTCAAGGAAAATACCAGTCACTTGTCCATATGAATTGCCGGGTAATCGAGGCCCATATGCGTTGAATGGGCGAACAATTCGAGCATCCAAACTACTGTTGCTAACGGCGTGCTGAACAAGAACTTCGCCCAAATATTTGCTGGCTCCATACGAATGTCGACCATGCTCAGAAGCGGATGAGAACAAACTATCCGATGCGTTGGTTAGTGGCATTTCAGGCTGCTCTCCAAACGCCTCAGGGGAAGATGTAAACACAAATCTGGAGCCACGTGTGATTGCAAAATCCAATGCGACCCGCAGGGTATCTAGGTTGACCTGTACGACAAAATCCGGGCGCTCATGGAACCAACGAGTCCCATTGATGGCCGCCAAGTGGTAAACACAATCCACGCCTCCAAGTTTGTCTGCTGCTTTCTCGTAGAGGTCACGATTCGCAGCGTCCCCCATGATGAGGTAGTAGTCCTCCATTCCTTTGCATCCCAGGAGATTTTTCTGGCTTCCACGAAACATATCATCGATGACTGCAACCGAATGCCCCATCGCCACGAGTTGTTCGGTCAGATGGCTTCCGAGAAAGCCAGCCCCTCCCGTAACGATACAGCGCATGATAGGGTGAGCGAGTTCTCCCTCAAGGAGATGCTGCCATGCGGTTTACAACTTGCAGTGTGACAATTCCATTCTCCAATCGCATCTCAACATCGTCACCCGTGTTGATTTCCATACATGGGTCTTCACTAAATCCGTGTGCATAAGGCACCTTGAGAAGAGAGGCTGCAGGCAATGTAAGTGGACATACGTCACGGTTGACGATTGCTTTGGGTCCTTTGTTCGTGTAAATAAGTCCCATCAGAATGAATGGTGCAACAGTTGATCCACTTCCCTTTGGGTAGATGAGTATTGTATCAGCAATCGCCACACCATCAAGTGGATGGCCCGGTTCTTCGATTACCCCAGTATCCCTGTTCACATACCCGAGGTAGGTAATGGGGACATCAGTCACCAAGGCCTTGCCTTGGGTGCTCCAGGTGGTTTGTGAGGGTAAACTTCTGCCCAGGGTTGTAAATTCCCCTTCGCAGTGTACCTTGTTGGTAGGGAGTGGTTTTACAGCCTTGCCATGTAGAATGGGTCTTTCGCCAGCAGAAAGTGAAGCGTCGAAGGCGTGGGCCACACAGTCTTCGATTCGCATCACGCTGGTTGGCATTCGATTCAATCCACTGGTCAGGTAATGCTCCGCCTTGAGTGAGTTTGTTAGAAGGTGATTATACCGCGTTCGATTGTATGGCGTCACTTCTGGGCATGTATCTTTGAGAATCAATGCCCCCGCTTCTTCTAATACATCGAGAGTTCCTTCTTGTTCCAATAATTCGTGGTTGTGACCACTCGTGAACACCCACAGACGCTGGTCGGGAATTCGTTGCCCCAGTTCCATTCGATTTCTCACAGCTGCGGCGGTGGTTCGCACTTCACCTACGCTAGCTTGGGGGCAACCGATGACGATGAGATCGACCTGTCCAGTCGGAGTCAATTCATCATAGCGTTCCATCAGGGAATCGTTGGTAAACACGAGGTGCCCTTCGGGTGTATATTGTGGCGGTTCAGGTGAGAGTCCTTCTGCCCAGAGCATCGGGCAACCGTAATTGGCTGCGGCTGCAGTCAATGCTTTCTTCTGATCAAAAGAGACATAATCTGGTAATCCAGTGAGATGTGGCATCATTCCCCATGGTAGTTTCCAATGTGGTTGGATTTGTTTTCCGATCCAATCTCCAAGAACGCTCCAATCTGCAATATGTTCGAGTTCACAATCGACCTCGACATGAATGTTTGGAATTCGATTTTCATCGAGGTGTAATCCCCATTTTGGAGCCCATCCCGTCAGTGCAGTGGCCAGAGCTGACAGTCCACTTTCACGATTGGTAATGAGTGAGGTGTAAGAATTGGAAAAGGCCACAGCATTGCTTTCAGCCCAAGAACCGATACCTTCGTTGTCGACACCTCTATCGTAAGGTGTGCACGACAGGGTGGCTTCAATTCCGAGTTCAGTGTAAGCATGAACAATTTCGAATTGATGCTTGAGAAAATCTTCAGTTTCAATATCCATTTCTTCCATTTTCTCTTTGTCACATCCAGCACTATTCAGTGTGGTTGGAATTTCAACGACCCCCAAATCATCACCTGAAAGGTCGGCTAGGAAGCGCCGCAACCCATGTCCACCGGTGAGTGGTGACACTCCGCTCACGTGCGCGTGCGCGCATGTGACAAACTCGGTTGCACCAGCGGTTGAAGCCAAGTCGACAACCAAACGAGCTGCCTTCTGTTTGGTTGGACCGTGCTCACCGGCCAGCATGGCGGCGAGTGGTGTTGGGATGTCCATTGGTAGGAACCGGCCGGCACTTGCCCATGAATATGCGGGTCCTTCGCCTGTTCATCTCCGCGAAGCCAATGGTTGGCGCCATCCTTGGCCAAAGGCGCGATTGGAAACGCGTGGTGCCGGGCACAATTGCCAGCGCTTGTGTTCGTTAGCGTGCATGCGTGAAAGTACCTCGGGAGTCAGCGGCGAAGCATTCCGAATACCTCGCTCAATCCAGTCCTCCAAAATTGGGTCTAGAACGGTATAGGGTGGTAAATTGTCCTCGTCCTTTTGGTCAGGTGCCAATTCAGCTGATGGTGCCTTTGTCATAGTCGATTCTGTGATGGGAGACTTGCCTCCAGCATTTGCATTGATGGCGTGGGCTACCTCGTAAACTTCAGTCTTGTAGAGGTCACCCAGGGGTGCATATCCACCATTCATGTCCCCATACAGTGTGCAATAACCCATGGCCAATTCGCTCTTGTTGCCTGTGGCGATTGCCATTGCACCGCGTGCGTTGGCCGCCCCCATCACGAGCGTTCCACGAATTCTAGCCTGCAGGTTCTCTTTAGCGACCGGATTCCCAGCATCTAATTCACCCTGCAGTGTCTCATCAACACTCTCGTGGATTTCATTGATGGGTAAGATTTGCAATTCCATCCCCAATGCTTCAGCGGTTGCCTTTGCATCTTCAATCGAGTGATCTGATGAATGGCGTGATGGCATGGCGAGTCCCAGTACGTTGCTCGCACCGACCGCTTGACAAGCGATGGCAGCACAAACAGCAGAGTCGATTCCCCCACTCATACCCAGGACAATCTTGCCGATGCCCGATTTTTTACAATAATCACCTAGGCCCAGTGTGACAGCTGACAACAAATCTTGGCCCTTGGAGGGCATTGTAGGTTCTGCTCCAGCACCGACGATTTCTAAATCGTCATCACCATTCGAATCAAGAGGAATCCATTGTGCAGCACTTGGGTTTTCGATATTGACCATCAAGATACCACTACACCACGCAGGACCCTGAACAACTGTTCCATCTGGCCATCCAACGATGCTCCTTCCATCGAATAGAAGGTCATCATTACCACCGATTTGGTTGCACAACAGGAAGGGGTGCCCCAGTGTAGACGCTGCCTTGCGTACGAGGCGTGCGCGAACTCCCTCTTTGGCCAGATGATAGGGGGAGGATGAGAGATTGACAGTGATGGCCAAGGGTTCACCTTGATGTTGCCAAGTGGCCAACTGTTCGATAGGATCTGCAGGATAATCTGCTGGTACTTCGCCGATGTGTTGCCATGCATCTTCACAAATAGTGATGCCAACGGATGCACCTCGTAGACTACGATCAATTCCAGGGCCATCATCGGCTTGGAAATAACGTCCTTCATCGAAGACATCGTAGGTGGGGAGGAGTTGCTTACGGCCAACAATTTTCGCTGTCCGTGAATCCGCCACCCGCACAGCGCCATTGAACGGTTTTTGGCGTGATTTTTCTGCTGAAAGAGGTGTTCCAATGAGCAACGGAATCGAGCTACTAACCCCCATTGCTGCCATTTCACATGCAGACACGAATGTCGCATCCATCAGCATGTCTCGAGGGGGGTATCCTGAGATGACCAACTCGCTGGCCACCGCCATGTCCGCACCCGCTTTGGCAGCCTTTGCCGCTGCCGCTTCAACCAGTGCAACATTGCCCGCAATATCGCCGACCGTCGGGTCCAACTGCAACAACGCGATGACTGTCACGAACCGTCCTTACGCTGCGCCCCATTCAACGTTACGTCGATGGCCTGAAGGACTGTCTAGCGTACCGAATGGTCATGGGTGAAACTCGCTCAATGCAAGATTGGCTTGATGGATATGGCGAAAGTCATCAAAATTCACTGAACAAAAAAATACACTGGGTGGCCGTTCCACTGATTTTCTTGACAATTGTTGGATTGCTTTGGAGCATCCCTGTACCCGAGGCAATAGCGGTCAATCAATGGGTCAACTTCGCCACAATCATGCTAATTCCAGTGATCATATTCTATGCGCGTCTATCGATGTCACTCACTGTTGGAATGGGAGTCTGGTGTGTATTTTGCTTCGCTATTTGTCACCTCTATGGAACCCTAACAGAAATTCCACTTTGGCAAACCAGTTTGGGAGTCTTTGTACTGGCGTGGATCGGCCAATTTTATGGGCACAAAGTCGAGGGTCAGAAACCCTCATTCTTTGAGGACATTCAGTACCTGATGATTGGTCCCGCTTGGTTGATGTCATTCATCTACGACAAGTTCGGCATCAAGTACTGATTAACAGCAGCCTTTGTCGAACTTCTTCAACCGCCAATAGTTGTATGGCCATGGTGTCAAGAATCCAGCGATCAGCATGGGTGGAAGGGTATACCACGCGAGCATGGCCCCTCCTGTAATCACTACATCGACAATATTCATTGCCGCTTCCATGGCGAGCATGGAAATCAAAGACATGCCACAGGCGGTTTTGAAAGCCTCTACCATCGCCAGTTGTTTCGACAAAATGGCGGTTTCAAGCGCGATGGATGTCATCAATCCATTGAACATGGCAAGTAGCATGATATTCATCGTTGGCCAACTCACATCTGTGAGGACGAATTGAAAGAATGCAATCGTCCCAAAGTCGCCCACTGAACATCCAACGAGGCACCACTTTGTGTTGTGAGCGGATTGCTTCCAAATCGACCGATCACCCCAACTGAATTTGGATTCAGGAACGGTAAACCCAGCTCCTGTGATGGCACCACTCAATGTGGCTGCCCCCACTCCTTCGTGATGGACAACTGCACTGCCAACTTCGACCTCGACGGAGGACACCCCGTCAACTGCTTGAAGTGCAGCGGTAAGATTGGTCACACAGCCTTGGCAAGACATGCCGCCGACCTCGTATGTGGCAGTCTCCATATCCTCCGGGGAGTGCCGGTAGCGTTTGAACCCTGCCGCACCCTTGAAATCGGGACCATAGGTCCCGCGAGACATGGCTGCCCCCAATGCCGCAGGAGAACTCGACCCTGTGGCGCTTGAAGAGTCGCTGATGGCGACTTGGCGTGAGGAGGGTACATTCCGCCAGCAGGTCTCCTCTCGCAAGGATGGCCAACCATTCATTTTCCTTGAAGGCCCACCCACTGCGAACGGTAAACCGGGTATTCACCACGTGGTCGCTCGAACCTACAAAGATCTGGTTTGCCGCTGGAAGGCAATGGAAGGCTACTTTGTCGAGAGAAAAGGTGGATGGGACACACACGGACTGCCGGTGGAAATCGAAGTCCAGAAGCGCCTTGATCTGATGAGTAATGAGGCGATTGAAGCATTCGGTATGGCTGAATTTAACGAAGAATGCCGCAACAGTGTTTGGACCTATGAGCAGGCTTGGCGAGAGATGACTGAACGCATGGCATTCTGGGTTGACCTCGATGATCCATATGTCACACTGCACAACAATTACGTCGAATCCTGCTGGTGGGCATTGAAGCAAATGTTCGACAAGGATCTGCTCTTCAGAGGTCACAAAGTTCTACCTTATTGTCCACAGACTGGGACCTCCTATTCCAGCCATGAAGTGGCACTCGGCTACAAGGAAGTCGTCGAACCTTCCGTCTATATCAAATTCAATCTCATCGATGACGATGCATCCGTCCTTGCTTGGACTACAACGCCCTGGACACTTCCAGGAAACGTAGGTCTTGCAGTAGGACCCGATGTCACATACATCCGTGTCCGCATCGACCAACCAGCAGGCGATAATTGGGACGGTCGTGGTGGTGCAGAGGTTGGCGAAGAGGTCATCATCGCCAAGGATTTATTCAAGGAAGTCATCCGACATCATGCCACAATTCTCGAAGAATTCCCTGGCTCTGATTTGATTGGTAAGGCGTACGAGCCATTGTTCCCTGGTGCTGTCGATCGAGGTGATTCACAAACAGCTTGGACTATTCTTGAGGCAGATTGGGTCACGACCACTGATGGTACCGGTGTGGTCCACACCGCAGTCATGTATGGTGAGGATGACTACAACCTTGGTATGGAAGTTGGTCTACCGGCTCAGCACACTGTGGGCATGGATGGTGCTTTCCTCAAAGGAACACACGACAAGCTGGATGGCCGGTATGTCAAGGAATGCGATGACACCATCATGGAGATTTTGATGGATGACAATCTCCTCTACCGTGAGAAACCCTATGCTCACGAATATCCACATTGTTGGCGAACCGACCATCCCTTGCTCTACTACGCCATGGATTCTTGGTTTGTCCGCATGACAGCGGTCAAGGAACGTTTGCTGGAATTCAATGATCAAGTTGAATGGGCCCCGGATTGGGTCGGCGAAGGGCGATTCGGAGAATGGCTACGCAATGTCAAGGATTGGGCTATTTCCCGTGAACGATATTGGGGTACACCTCTACCTGTTTGGCGCTCTGCTTCTGGTGAGATGAAGTGCGTCGGTTCGATTGTCGAATTACAAGAAGAAGTGGCCAAGGCCAATGCGGCAGGACACAGTAATCCGGAATGTCCCGATGATGTTGACTTACACCGACCGATTGTCGATGATTTTGTTCTTGTCAATGACAGTGGCGAAGTGATGCACCGCGAACCCTTCGTCATGGATTGTTGGTTTGATTCAGGCTGTGCGTCGTTCGCACAATGGCACCATCCATTCGATGACCCTGAGAAGTTTGAGAACAACTTCCCTATCGACTACATTTGCGAAGGTGTTGATCAAACCCGTGGTTGGTTCTACACATTACTCGCAGTCAGTACAACCGTCTTCGATTCAATCTGCTACAAGCGTTGTTTGTCTCTCGGTCTTATCCTAGATGCAGAGGGCAAGAAGATGTCCAAATCCAAGGGTAATATCGTCGACCCGTGGGATCACTTCAACCGCGAAGGTGCAGATGCGACCCGCTGGTACATGGTGACTGCAGGGGCGCCTTGGAACCCAATGAAGTTCGATCCGAATGGAGTGCGTGAAACCTATGCCAAGATGTTCCTCACACTGTGGAATTGCTACAAGTTCCACGCTGATTATGCAGCCCTCGACAACTTTGATCCAGAAGCAAGTGATTGCCCGGTCGAGAGTCGCCCCTCATTGGATCGTTGGGTCATTTCCAAACTTAATTCGGTTGCTGCAGATTACCATGCCCAATTCGAAGGTTGGGACTTCCACAAGGCCTGCCGTGACTTGGAAGATTTCGTGGTCAATGATTTGTCAAACTGGTATGTTCGTCGCAGTCGTCGCCGACTGTGGGACGAAGGTGACAGTGCTGACAAGTTGGCTTGTCAGCATACACTTCATGACGTTCTCACGATGCTTTGTCGTCTAATCGCACCAGTATCTCCATTCATGGCCGACGAGATTTACCGTAACCTGATGGGGGAAAGC
>JAPKEY010000254.1 GCA_028821815.1 Candidatus Poseidoniales archaeon
TACTCAGCTGGTGATCAAGTCAAGGTTGAATGGAAAGAAAGTTGGTGGGATGCCTTGGTTCGTGAAGTCGCAGGTCAAAAGTATCTGATTCACTATGTTGGGTTCGATTCGAGTTGGGACGAATGGGTCGGTCCGGAACGCATCCAGAAAATTAGTTGAACCAACTGACTTTTTTAACCCGAATAAATTATAGATAATCGCTAAGAAGTCCCTTGTGAGGAAGCGTGAAATTGACATCCAAAGGGACACTGAAATCGGCTGAGTGGCTGGTTCTGGGGCTTGTCGTTCTTGCAACAATTTCGATTGGCATTGAGCCTGAACCAGAGGCTGAAGTTGATCTTGAAGTCACCCACATGTCAGGCACAGTTACGCTTTCAACCCGTGCATCAATGAATGCACTAGGATTGGATGATTTCGATCGGGGTGCTAAGGCGACTGTAGAAATGCAAGTTCAAGGGGTCGTGAGTGCGGACTGTGCCAATTGCACAGGAATCTCAATGCAAGGACAAGTCAATGTCACCGAATTACAAGGTGGGCCTGGCGGCATGGGTAGAGTGGAGGCGCAACTGAGTGTTCTACACCTGCGTGAGTTCACAGGCGTTGACCTGATTGAACGTGAATGGTTAACTTTCGATTGGGATGCAGGGAGTCTCTCAACTCAATGGGATGTCCTGATTGTTCATAACCCACCATTGTGGCAGCCTGAAGATCGCTACAATGCTGCATTCTCTGAGAACGAGAGTCGCACAGGCCCGTGGATTCTAATCGATGCTCTACTCGATAATTCACAGCATGTACTGGGTTGTCTACCCGACACCTTCACTTGCAATTCAGGATCGCAAGCTGACATCGATATCACCTCTGTTCTTGAACCCGTGAAACCAGCGGTGGAAATTGTGCACCCAAGTCCATGGATTCAACTTGACAATGTATCCAGTACCAATCAAACACCGACAAAGACTGGGCAGATTCGAGAAATACTTGAAATTGGAGAGCAATCATTGGATTTGCAGGCTTGGTGCCTAGATGGGGATCAATCGGTCGATTCAGCACAAGCTTGGTCGGTGAATGGATCTAGGTCAACGGCAGTGGCACCCATGGGCATCTACCTTGAAGCACTAGCATTGCCTAGTACGTCATTCACGCCGGTGGCAGGCACCTGGACCGAGATTGATCAAACTGACCGTGGATGTGCATCATTGGTCGATGAAACTGGTAATTTACGGCTTGCAGTTAGTATTTCGTAGGGAAAAAACCAATTTTACGGATGGATAATATACGACGCGGCCCCCATGCGCGCGCATGAAGCGCACTGCTGTACTGATTGTGGCCCTGCTCGTCTGCATGTCTATGCAGTCGACAATGGCTGAATATGCCGGGATTCCAGCACCCAATGATAACTACGGAAACCAAGACACTCTGAGCATTGACGGCTCTGTCATCACCAAATTGGTGAGCGTTGGCGGAGAGGTCGAATTGCAAGCCCTGACACGGGGTCATACAAGCGAGACGATTGTCACCGCCGACATATTACGAATGGATATTGAACCCATGGATTTGCTAGGAGAATTTGGAAATCCAATGTCTACAGTGGGCACGTTAGTTGGGACTGTGGTTCTGACAAAGACGGGAGTCCACGAGGATGATGCCAATACAGCCATCTGGGATGGAATATTCACACTCCCAATC
>JAPKEY010000062.1 GCA_028821815.1 Candidatus Poseidoniales archaeon
GCCCTTCGCCTTGTGGAATAAACAATTCACTCTCTACCATAGTTTCAGGGCATTTATCCAAACCGGTCAGGATGTGATGGATTTCGAAGGGACTGGCGGATTTACACGAAATCGTCTCACAACTCATTCACTCACCTCCAGAATGCAGATTCTTCCCATGGTAAACCAACAGCAATTCCAGCCCATTCAAGAATGATGTAGTTCCAGAAAAAATAAATCACAAATGTCACGATTGCGACGAGAATCACCGTATTGAAAATCTTCTTTCTTTGCCTTTTTGCTTGATCTAATGTGCAAATCCCTTGATTTTGGAAGTGACGATATAGACCCCACCCCATTATGACTACTGTCAGGGCATAGAGAAGCCATCGGGCTGGACCGAAGTAGAGATTGTTTGACAACGCATCCCCTGCACTGACGGTCATAAGGCCAAGGCCAACCAGCAGGACGCTCGGAAAGCAGCACATACTCGCCAACAGTGCAGATCCCATGATCCATCTCCACATTGAACGGACCTCTTGCACATCACTCATGTCGTTACGCACCCCCGTCTCCGTTTTGATTCCTTGTTGTCGAGCGTGGTGAGAAGAAGGAAGCTTATGGGTGGTACAATCAAGAGTAGTGGCAGCTGTATTGCGAGTAGTAGAGAACCCCAGCCACCAAACCAAAGTAAGGTGGCCGTAATCCTGAGCCAAACAGAAGTTTCCTTTCCGAGAACGTACCAATCGAGCCCCCTTCGCCAAATTCCTTTCCACAACATCCAACTGACGCTCGCAAAAAATTTAATGATTTGAATCCCAGATTTTTCAGTACCGTAAATTGATCTAACTGGTACTTCTTGAATTCTGAAACCACGTCGTCCTGCTTCCATCAACCACCAATTTGGATAACCATAGCCCTGCCAAGTATGTTCCCAATCCCAATTTTCGACCATGAGCCCAGATGTTGCAGTGTACCCACATTGAGAATCACGGATCTGGATGCCCGATGCAAGCGATGTCAATCGGGACAACCACCATGTTCCCAACCGCCGAATTAGTGGCATCCCATTTGGCCCATCTGGATGCAACCAGCGATTTCCTTTGACATGGTCCGCGCGCCCTTCAGTAACGGGTTTGGTGAGTATCGGTAAATCAGCTGGGTCCATCTGTCCATCACCAGCCATCACGACAATGACACATTCAGTCCCATATTTGGTCAGAGCTTCCACACTTCCAACTTGGATGGCGCCACCTACACCCAACCCATCTGTGGCAATCACTTCACCCCGAACCCCCAGTGCAGTTTCAGAAATCTGTTTTGTGTTGTCCGTTGAACCATCATCGATAACGATAATCCAGTCGACAAGTTTTGGAATCGAAGTGATACTCTTTGAAATTAATACTTCTTCATTGCGCGCAGGCATGACCACAACAACGCGCATACCCATCCGTCTGTGAGACTGGTCTTTCAAGGCACCCTTTGACCGAATCATTCATCGGTGCATGGCACAAACGGGAATTGATGAGGATTGTCTTGGTGGTGCGCGAACAAGCGTTACGTATCGCTTCGGCTGTCGTACGGGCACAGGATTTTGCCAATCGTGTGACCATTCTCAATCTCGATAGTGATACGGAAACAGCCGAGCTGGCAGCAGCAGCAGGTGCAGAGGTTATCGAACACAGCGTCCTGACGGATGCCCCTTCAATCGCTAAGGCTCTGATTGATTCAACAACAGAATCTGAACGGACTGTGATCATTTCACTAGATGGAGATTGGAAGTTGTCAGACATGGCGAGGACAGTTGGTTTATCTCGACAAGGGCATGATGTTTTCATTGCCTTCAAACATAGAACAAAGAATCAAAAAACAACAGATGGAAGGCCAGATGCTCCAATCGATTCAGATACTTACACCTATGGGGATGCAGATATTCAGTTCGCTTATTGTTCGCTAACTGGATTGGCATCTGTCGCCAACCAATCAAGCGACTCAGTTCCAGCCGAATTGGATACTAGCATTGATGTTCGGGTTGTCGAATTGGATTTACCTGCTGGCCCACCTCGAAGGGAATCACTGGCGAGTGCCAGCCGGTTTGCACAATTTTTCTACTGGATGCTTGAAAGTAAGCACCCGCTCATTTTGTTTGGTGTGCCTGGCATCGTCTTTTTTTGGGTTGGATTTGAGATGGCCAATGAATTGATCAATTTCCAAGGTCCACATGACAGTGTTTCTTTGGGGGTCGCTCTAGCCGCTTTCGCCGCGACTTTGGTTGGAGTATTTTCCCTAACCACAAGCCTGATTCTCTATGTACTTGGAAAACAAGTCAATCGAATGCCTACTCGAACTCCATTCAAATGAGGAACCAAAGCCCCAACATAAGGGCGCTCAGGATGAATAAAAATCCCGCTTCCGCCCATTTCCAGCGTTCGGACCAAGATTCCGCATCCCGCTGTTTTGTTTTTTTCCAAATCTCATAATCCTCATCGGATAATTCCTGCTCCATCCTCAACCATTCTGCTGAGAGCTTCCAGCGCTGCCGAATCAACAGTAAGAGCATCGAAATGATGGCCGTGATGGCAATCTGGAACCACATCGACGGACCTCACGGGGTCACGCGACGGCTATCGCGGGGGAAGGGAATCACTTCGCGGATATGATCTGCGCCCGCTAACCAACTGCAGACACGGTCGACACCGAGTCCGAATCCACCGTGTGGGACACCACCGTATTTACGAACATCAATGTAAAATTCGTAGGGTTCTCGAGGGGTCCCCTCTTCTTCGATTCGTTCAAGAATTTCAGTCTCAGACCAAGTTCTCTCCCCTCCGCCGATAATCTCTCCATACCCTTCTGGAGCGAGTAAATCATGACACAGGACGTACTTTGGGTCATCTGGATCAGGTCGGTGGTAGAATGGTTTCGCAATTCTTGGATAGTGTGTAAGGAAATGTGGCACTTCGAAATCTTGGGTCAAGACTTTTTCTTTGGAATAGTCTAAATCTTGTCCCCATTCTATGTCAACTCCCATGCCTTGTAGAGTTTCTACGGCCTCATCATAGCGAATCCGTGGATATGGGTTGTCTGCATAGCGTGCAACCAAATCGAGATCACGGCCTAGGGCTGCCAATTCATCAGAGCGCTCATCCAGGAGCGTGCGCGCAATATGTCGTACAACGCCTTCCCCGTGGACCATTACATCTTCATTACCTGCCCAAGCGATTTCCATTTCAGCATGCCAGAATTCGGTTAAATGCCGCCGTGTCCGACTCTTCTCTGCACGGAATGATGGTGCGATTGTGTACAACCGCTCAAGAGCAGGCATGGCAGCCTCAGCATACAGTTGCCAAGATTGTGTAAGATAGGCCTTGCGTCCAAAATATGGCACTTCAAATAAGGTCGAACCACCTTCGACAGCACCTGCGACAAAGTTGGGTGCATGATATTCGGTAAAGTCGAGACCACGAAAGTAGCCATGGATGGCCCCGAATACTGAAGACCGAATCTTCAGCATCTGCGTCATGCGTGCTGTGCGCAGGTAAAGGTGACGATTGTCAAGTAAGAACTCGGTTTCACCACCCTCTGCATTGGCCATTGCACTCTCAGTAATTGGAAACGGGTTTTCAGGATTAACTGGCCCGACTATAGTGGCGGAATCAACGACAAGTTCGTGACCCCCTTCACTTCGCTCGTCTACATTGACTACACCAGTCATAATCACACTGGTTTCAATCAAAGCACCAGCCAACGCTTCGAATGTATCATCGCCGACATCTGCTCTTTTGGCCACGCACTGAATACGGCCGGTGCTGTCACGTAAAACAATGAATCGAATTTTGTTGGAACCACGTGTCCGATTAATCCAACCTTTCAACACAATTTGCTGACCATCGTGGGCGCCAGATTGAACATCACCGATGTAGATGTCCTTCTCCACAAACAAGCCTCCAAAGGGGTCGAGTATGCCGCAGCATTTCAATGCCTCCGGTCTCCATCGTGAGTTTTGGTGTAGTATTCCGGGGGTTGGAATTAGGCGGGCGCTAGGGGGTTCGAACCCCTGGCCTACGGGTTAAGAGCCCGTCGCTCTACCTAGCTAAGCTAAGCGCCCGACCCGTCCACTCGCCATCCCTCTATGAGGGTAGCGCTTGCAAGGTATGTCATAGGCGCGCAGTCTGCTTACGGATGAGTTCACACCCACCTGGAGCGGCAAGCACAACCACATCAGCCGTATTAGTGAACAAGCCGACCTCAACTACGCCTGCTATCGCTCTCAAGTCAGATTCTAGTTGAACGGGGTCAGAAATCGTCGCTCCAAAGTGTGCATCTAGAATGGGATTCCCATTGTCAGTAAGATATCCAGTCCCTCGGAGTTCAACAGGCCCAGCGCAAAGTGATTCAATCCTTCGTTTGGTCTGTTCCCACCCATACGGGTTGACTTCGATGGGAAGGGGGAATGCACCGAGTACATCAACACGCTTACTCGCATCAGCGACAACAATCATCCCACCACTAGATTCCGCTACAATCTTCTCACGTAATAGCGCCCCACCGCCACCTTTGATGAGGTGTAGATCTTGGTCAAATTCATCAGCACCATCTATGACCAAATCTAGATGTTCGCAAGAATCCCAATCAAGCATCGGTATACTTTGTTCTATAGACAATTTTTCAGTTGCATCAGATGTTGGAATTCCTGCAATTTCCAATCCTTCTTCGCGAATCCTCCGCCCCAATTCTAGGATGGTATATTTGACCGTGGAACCTGTTCCTATTCCGATCTGCATTCCACTCTCAACAAAGGCACATGCAGCAATTCCTGCTTCAGCCTTCATCGCCTCCATCTCCTCTACAGTAAATTGGCGCATTGACCCGGGCTCATCCGATAAAGGGCATATCCTTTCGCACTGATGGTGAATCGGCATCGCCCCTTACGGGGCGGCGATGGATTCAAACACTTCCAGTTGAGTCGAACAAGCATGCGCACCCAGCGTATGCCATGGGCGACACCACTCATCCTGAGTCTGTTGATGCTGGGGATGAGCATGACAATGTTTGTTCAGGCGCCAGAAACCGCACTTTCTGGTGATAATTTGTCCAATGATGTGGGGTTGAATGAACCGACATCTGTCGCGGTTCAAGTTGCAGATGGCAGTTCTTCAGCTCTCAAAGCAGAGGTTCCTGTAGGCCATACAGTCGAATCCATTGATCTCTCACTCACCCCCGATGCACTCGCTTACAGTGATGGCTTCTCTTGGTCTGGCGAATCAGATTGGAATGCTTCGGGAGCTGTGTTGGACAAAATCAACATCAACATTTCTGATGGATTACAATTGCTCCCTCAAGAATGGGTTTGGGATTTTGAGAATTCCAATCAAGGCTGGTCATTGGCTTCCTCGGGTGGTTGGGCTAGGGGTTACGATTCAACCCTCGGGGTTAATGGCGGTGTTCATGGCGGTACAAAGGCGATTTACACCTACAATGGAAATTACCCCAATTCCATGTCTGGTACGCATTGGGCGACCAGTCCAACCATTGATTGCTCTGGATGCAGCGGGACTTGGAACTTACAATACTGGAAGCGATTAGGTGTCGAATATCACTACTACGACCACGCCTATATTCAGGTCAAAAATCCACAAGGAAGTTGGGTTCAAATCTATTCAAGTACTGGTACGATTAACGATGGTTCCTACCAACTCGTGACAACCAATATTGCCAGTTATGTGCAGAACAACCCCGCATTCCAGGTTCGATTTGGTTTGGGTTCCACCGATAGTTCTGTGACCTACACGGGTTGGAACGTTGACGATGTATCTATTTCTCCAGCCGGTGGTGGTGGAGGTGGTGAAGAGGCAAATTGGACGAGTGCCCGATTTGGACCCGGTATCTCAGGTACATATGGTATGGAAGGTGCACGCTATGGTATCAGCTCTATTGATGCGACGATTCCAAACGGTGCCGATTTACGACTGTCAGTTCTAGACGGTGTATCCAAAACACCTATCCCTGGGTTTTCCGATTTGGATCCAACTTGGGTCGATCTCGGTTCAATTGACCCCGAAAAGCACCCCAGTCTTCGTCTCAAACTGTACTTTGATGCAAGGGGCGGTGCTCTCTCGCCAATCGTTCATCAAATCCACATGAACCATCGATATGGCACCTCATTCGCATCAAATCCAGTGGATGCAGGCTGGTCGTTGAATGGCATGAATTGGAACAATGGGCAAATCAGTGGTTCAAACGGTGCAACAGCAACCTCCCCTATTTTCACATCTCACCGCGCTATTTCACAGATTCAATTCTCTTCATCTTCATCCAGTTCGTATACCCTTGAGGCCTCAGTCGATGGTGGTGTGTGGCAAAGTGCCGCCCCCAGTGGGATTTCCACCTTGGCAGATTATGGTAGCACAATCCAGATCCGCATCACCTGCAACGGCTCGTGCAGCCTCACTGACCTAACATTGGAAATTCTTGGTGGCCATTTACCCACGAGTCCACAATTTGACATTGGACAAGATGGGTGGACGGAATGGGAGTTTTCGCATCCACATATTTCCAATTGGGGCTGGCAAGATCGATTCACAAATGGCGACCTTTCTTCTGATATGTCTTGGGCCGCACCGGGGCTGAAACAGATTGGTTTGCTACTACCAAAGAGTGGTTTAGAATCGTTTTCCGTAGAACTTGCCCCGTTTTCATCGACGCACCCAGTCGATGTATCTTTGACGCTTAGTGGAACTACAATCACTACGAAGAATATTGGATTCACCACCGACTCCGAAACCTTTGTACTTACACCAGCGGAAATTCACAGTCTCAATACCGAACTTAACAACGCCTCTACTTTCTGGAATGTTGGAAGTGACATCGAATATGCCATTGCAACGATCGATGTTCAGGGAACATCTGGTTCCCTGCGTGTAGGTGGATTATCTGCAATTCATCGCCCAGTTGTTGATTTATCATTCGCTGTGGATTCCGCATTTGTGATGTCGATGAATCAGGCACTCCCCAGTGCCCAAATTCTATCGCAGAATCGCATGGTACCATTGACACTACAATCCAGTACACCCGGGGCTTTCATTGGGGTGATTACTGGCTTAGTGACATCCGAAAACGTTGTACTTGATTCAGCAGCCCTTTCGAACTTCTCCCAATGGGCACCTGTAACTCCATCTTGGCAATGGATGGAACTGAATCTGAATTATTCTTGGAATGATGGAATAGCCGATCATTTGTCGGTCACGGTGGAAACAGATGGAGCACGCGCCTTCTATGAATTCCCTGTGGATGGGGCAGCCTATGCGATGACGCGTATGGACGGCACCTCAGCCTCCCCTCTTCAGTTCAAGGATTCGAATGGCGGGGCAATTTTTTCTCTAAACAATCAGAATCTCGCTGTAACCTTACCATTCCAGACATCAGCCAGCCTGGATGATTCTGATCAGTTCAAGATCAGCGCATCATTGTATATGGCAAACGGCGCCCCATCTCCACCGCATATTGAGATTGCAGGCCAATCTAGCCAAGGTGTTGAAAATGATGTTCAAATCTCTGGTTGGCAGGTCTACAATGAGTTGGGGCACGTTATCCCTGAATCTATGTCCTATTTGCGTTCTAGCAGTCCGATTTCCGTCGAAGTTCAACTTGGATTTGAAGGTTTATCTTCCGTTTTCGGACAGGGGTATGAAACCATCAATCCCCGAAGTGGGGATTTGCGAGTACATCTCCTGGAAAATGGTGTCGGTAAATTGAATACGACAACTATCAATGAAGGTATCGTTCGATTTGACTTTAGCACTCAATCAGGAACCGGAAATGCCACATATTCAATTGAGGTAGAACCATTGACGGGGCAAGAATTTATTTCAGCAATCGCAATGAATCGAACCTTCACAGTGGACTCACTCAATCCACAAGTGGTTGGACAAAATATCGCACAATATGATCATCGTTTACCTTCTCCAAATCAATTGATTCAACTAGAAATTTATGATCGCCCAGTCCTACCTACTGATCTAACATTGATGGTTTGGAGAGAGTGGGTTGAAGATGTAAATGTGAATGGTATTATCGAAGAGAATGAATTCACACCCATGCCTCTACAAACACCGGCAGACTTGAGCACCTCAACAGGTAACTACACTCTACTTATCGATGATACTGCAGCTGATGATGGTGATTTGGTCGCGGCCTATGTCACCGGGGCAGATCCGGCTGGAAATGCAATTACCGATGGTGGCACTTCAGGGGAATCATCGCAATTATTCACCTACCAGGTTCTTCCAGACGGCCCACCTCTACTTCCAGGACAAGGTG
>JAPKEY010000001.1 GCA_028821815.1 Candidatus Poseidoniales archaeon
CTTCTTCGGTGAGATATGGTTCGATACCGAACCACAGTGTGCTACCACCTCCTTCCTCTTGCGTGGGCCGATATACATGAGCGAATAGAGGTCCGCGAAGATGGTAAATCAGATTGAGTGGCTCCATTTTAGAAGCGGCGCGATCCAATGGACCGTAATACATTGGACGGGAGCCGTGACGTGATTCAAAATCCTCGACCCATTCACGAACGTGGTCGAACTGAGATAGGACGCCGTCGAGGTCTCCTCGGGCGAATTCGGGTTCTTCGGTTGCCATGATTTATCCCTCAACTGACTGCTGTAATATCGACAATGAAACCCATGCCAGGTTCAACCCGCCAACCAATTCTAGGTTGCACCGGACCTGCGGCACGTAGGAAGCGGTTAACCGCTAGAACTCGTGAAAGACTACCTCCGACCTCTGATGTTCGCATCTCGATGGAAACCTCAGCTGAGGCTGATAGAGTTCGCATCATTTCGTCTGAAATTTCATCCGGATCTAGTAACAACATGAGTGAGCGCTCTTCTGAACAAAATGTTCGCAGGCGGCTGAGTAGTTGTTCTGGTGTCCCCTCATAGTTCTGAAGGATCATTGATGCTCGATCAATGACTGAAATATCTGCATTCTGCAATGCCTCAGATGACAAGACATCCTCGATGTCAACGCTTTCTTCAACTTCATCAGATACAACTCCAAAGCGAGACAATAGGGTGAATGTGCCTGAATTGGCAGCATCCTCCAATGGGTAACCTAGGCTGTTCACTTGCTCCAACCAACCCCGTGTTGTGAGTTCGGTTGTAACCACAGTTGTTCGGACACCGTTTGAAACCAAACCATAGGCCAATCGTTGAGAAATCAAACTCTTTCCCGCACCAATATTGCCGGTTACAATGTAGAGCGCCCTTCGGGGGAGGAAGCGCCCTAAGCTATCGGACAGACTGTCCGTCTCTAATTCGAAAGCAAACCCAATATCATCAGACAAGACGGATCACCTCGCTGAATGAATATTGGCCAGAGATGCCTTGATAGTGCTCGCTGCGCACAACAATGGTCACGGTAATTTCCTGTCCTGCTGACATCGTCACTCCCGAAGGACAAACCTGTAATTCGGCCACTTCTCCTGAAGTCCAGACAGAACTATTTCCGAGCAATCGTGTTTGATTTACTGTTGATGCTGTGCCATTCACGATAATGCCGATTTCGCCATCCAACAGTTCAAGGGCACCTGTATTTTGAATGTGCAAAGAGAGATTACAAGATGGTTGGTCCCAAGAAACTTGCATTGGATCACTGGTCAACGCGGCTTTGGTTTTCGAATTGGCTTCGGCCTGATTTTGAACTGTATCCACAGAATTGGCCAATCCCCCCCATGATGCAATCAGTAAGGTAGTGACGATGCCTGCGACCATTAAGCCGGAAATCAGCATAATCAATTCACTTGTACCACCGTCTGCCATAGCCACACCTCATGAAAACGATATTCCTGATTGGCCGCCCATGCTTGCGACAAAGATGCGTGCAGGAGATGTGAAACCTGTACCACTCAACTGTATATGCAATGTTTCCCCTGGGAAGAGAATGGTGCTCTGGTTATGGTAGTCACTCGCTCTAATTGGCAAAGCGCCATCAATGCTGAGCCATGTTTGATCGAAAGATATGGTTTCATCTCCTGCATTGGTCATATTGAGGTGAATTACGCCATTTGATTCTGAGGCGTTGATGAGGCGAATCTCAGGTTCGTCTGTTGCACCCCCTACGACTTCTGAAGCTGAAAGAGCACTGTTACTAAGTGACAATGAGGCAAGAGCGAATATGCCAAGAAGTGCTGTTCCGACAATCAAAGCTGAGATGCTTACTGAGCCGCCCACATCTCAGGCCCCCTCTCCAGAGGTGGCCCGGGAATTTCGCCATGCTTCTACCATCGAGCCGAACATCAGTAGTGTACGATGTGGTAAGTGTTCTGAGCCATCGTTATTGATTGCAGGATTGGCTAAACCAATGATGGCAGTTAACTCAGTAGATTCATCCTTAGAAATCATCCCACTGGCCTTGGCTTTATCGATAAAAATCCCAGCAGATTCTGCCGAAAGATGATCGAGTAATAATGCTGAAATCTCACTCACTGTCACCGGGGGGCCTTGAGAACGAGAATCTGGGCGCCGATTTAGGAATGGATTGAGGTCTGCAACACTCCCTTCATACAAATCAAGTAAATTGACAGTCTCACCTTCAGGTGATTCTGAATCTTCTACATCTTCTGAAGTTTCGCCTTCCTGTTCTCCTTCGTCACCATCACCATCGACAGTCACTAGGGTGTCCGTTGACAATACGTGGGGAAAATTGTCTGATACATTCAACTGTGTTAGGCGGGCATCCATGATGCCCATGGTCGCTTCAATACGATCAAATCGGTCATCCAATCTTTGCTCAATCGCTTTCGTGTCTATTGTTGAAGAATCTGAGGGCGTAGGTTTACCCTCAACAATTGCGGGTTCAAATCCGCTGGCGCCAACGCGAGCCCTGGCGGGGGATGGGGCGAGTGTCCAAGCATCCTCTTCGATCGGGATTGACTCCTCTGGGACCATCACAGCCTCAACGGCTTGCTCGGATAATGATTCTAAACGCTTCACTGAGGCTTCATCGACGTCGTCGTATTCGTCGTCCGAACTGAACCCGAGAAATGACAGTAATCCCATTGACAAAACCCCATGATGTCCTCTGCCCCCTACGGGGGCAGAGGGGTTATCATAGTATCATACGATGGTATCGCCATTGCCTACACTGTTGTAGTGTAGTTGGGCGTAAGTTTCGCCACCACCGTCGATGATTACACGGAGTTCTTGTTCATCACCAACACCGGGTTGACAGTTTGTCGAGGTGTCAATTGGAACCAGGAATGTTTCACCGGCCTCGACTGACGAACCGGCTACAAGGAGATTTCCTGACAAGTCTGTTGCAACACCGTCAAAGTCAGCTGTATTGACCTCGGCTGTACCTGCACCACCATCACAAACAATGAACCAATCCATGTTGTCCAATAAGGTGGTATCTGAACCGGCACTGAGTTGAACGATCAGTGTGATTTCATCTGCTGCATTTCCGGCTGCGTTATCGTCACTAACATACGCGCCAACCAGTTGAATTTTTCCACTGATTTCATCACGTGTATCATCACCGGTTGCTTCAGCTCTCTGTTGAAGTTCTTCGGCTGTCTTGATGATGATTGTTGATGCTACTGCTGCGACCAAAATCAATGCAATGAAGATAATCATTGCACCGATGCCGATGGCACCGCTCTCATTCTCGTTTAGGTATCGGTTATCTCGGGACATTTGTTCACGTTCCTGTGGTTTATTTTTAGTCGAGAAGGTATTTTATTGTACTCCATGTTTATACTCAGGGTCCCATGGGGTTATTTGGCCAAATCAAGGTAAATAGTGACAAATTCGACCTGGTTTGGCTCAAGTGTTCTGATGAATGGCCATGAATTGGTTTTCCACCCTGGTGGGATCCATGGCGTCACCAAAACATCCGTCATTGTTTCTGCAGTTTTATTCTCTACGCGGCAATCGATTGTGAGTCCTTGCTGAGTCAAATTGTAACCCGATTGGATTGATAGACGTTCTTGCAAACTTCCCGGGGCGCCTACCTCTCGAATGGCAGCCATGGCTGATGGTGTAATGTTGAAGAGAAGGTCGCATGATTCTCCGGGATTGAGGGCTATAATTGCCAGCGATGGGGGGGATGATCGCCAATTCGGGGGAACAGGGGCTTTGACGTTGAATCCAGGGAGTAAGCCTGAACTTGTGTTCTCTACCCTGACCAGGAGTTGTCCATTGTCAGAACCGATGTCCCAACGGGCTTCAACACCCATCCAAAATTCATAGAAAATAAATGGGTTCAGCGCGGCACTGTTAATGAGTAAATGTTCTACCAGCCTTTCCAATTGCAGAGATGATTCATCGAAAGCACCTCGCAAAATGAGAGTTTCAGCTGTCTTCATTGTCAGCAACACATCAACAAGTTCGTTTTCAGTTGTTGATCTCTCTCTGATAATAGTGTGCAACATGCCGATTGAACGATGCATTCGGCCAACTTGAATCTTAAGTTCGTCAATGTCTTGGCGTGCTTGACGAATGCTTCTACGGGCATCTCTTGCATGTTTGTCTGTTACTGATTCCTGAATCAAGCGAATATGTTCGTCAAGAATTAAATTGAGGCGTGTGACTTGAGCCCGATAGGAGCTTTGAGTTGAAATTGTAGTTAATTCAGACATTGGAATCTACCTCTACGCTTACGTCGTGTGCCTCGCCCCATCTCTGTCCAATCGTAATCCTGCGCAAATCTGCTGATGGGTTGCCCAATTGAATGAGCAATTCTTGGGATTCGATTTCCATCGCTGCCAGCTGATTGAAAATAAGGAGCCAGATATTTCTCGTTCGAAGAGTCATGTACACGACCAGAAGGATCCCTATAGTTGCATACAAGAGAATGGAACTGATATTCGCTAGTGACCATGAAATATCGTTTGGCATCACGATTGCAACAATAATGAAGCCCAACGGGGCGAAAGCCAATTTCATTGCGAGTTGCTTTAGAACTCGATCCATCTCAACTTCATGATCCTCAAAGATTGAGTCGGACCCCCGTTGCATATTTTGCCGATCAGAAAGAATGGCGGGGATCTCAAACGCAGATGACCGTGATGTAATGAAAACGACCCACAACAATGCTGTAGCTGCCAACGAGAAATTCACGTATGCGCCGAGATTGTATTGTGTGGCCAAACCCAACAATGCTGTTCCCGAATACGCACATAACATGAGGGCTCTTTCATCTTCAGAGGCTCTACGTAACAGGCGACTGGACTGTGTCACTAAAACAAGAGTGATGGGGATGAGGAGGAGGAGGGGTAGTGACCATGATTGGACGTCGAACGATACGGCCTTGACGTCGTTTGATTCGTCATCGCCTGCCATTTCTGGCGATTCTATGGTAACTGTACACGGCACCGTCTCAGCGGAAACCCACCAGTTGAGGGCGTCGGATTTGATTTGCCATTCTAATTCCCTTGTCTCAAATGGTTGCATGCTGATGATTGCTTGTGTTGCTTCATCTTGAATCGTGATCCCGGGTTCACAATCCAATGTCGCAACGATTCCAAGAGCCGTTCCTGCATTTCCGGTGTTTGTTATTTCAGCAACCAGTGTTCCTGATTTTGATTCAATAAATTCTGAACCCTCTTCAATCTTAATTGCAACAACGGAAGGGTCAGCCCATGCATCCACTTGGAAGTCAAATATTACCTGGGTGCTGGTAAATTCTTCTGGGTGTGTCAAATTGAAAATGAGGGTCCATCCATCCCCAGGGGGTATACTAGTTGCAGGAGGTAAAATTGCTCGGATTGTTATTGATTGTAATTGCATAGGAGTTGCGGGGAGTAGGGTAAATGGGCTATTGGAAAGGGAAGTAAATCCGCCCCCATAGTCTATTTCAAATGACCAATTGACATCCCCTGAATACAATGTTTCATTGATATAGCGACTGGCATTTTCCAATTCTAATTCATAGGCGATCGCGCGTAAATCTGCTGTTTGTCCAACGGCTGGAACGTGCATCCAATCCAAATCGATATCTTGTGTTTGCTCCCCTCCTAGGAGTTCTATGGAGTCATCTGAATGCATTCTGCTGATGCGTAACACTGTTGCAAGAAGTGCATCTCCAGAGTGATTATCTTGGGGTGAAAATGTCAATCGCAATCCAGATTGCTCAAGATTGTAGTGATCTGATGCAATGCCTTCAACGCTAAAGGATACGGCGCGCTTGTCCCCACTAGAGAGTGTGATATTGGTGGCGTCGCAATCGGATAGATCCCATCGTGTTGGAGTATCTACTTCACAATCTAAATCGAGAATGACATCTTGATTACCATCATTTGAGATTTCGATTTCAAATGTTCTCAATTCACCTGGCAGTAAATCAACGACGTCGGGGAAATCATCTGATGAAAGGACGAAGATGGGTTCGACGTTGAATTGTATCGAGGATAGGCCCACTTGTATCGAGTCGCTGACATTGGTTGCCATTAGCATGAGATTGTGGATTGAACCCGGGTCAAGGTTCGCACCATTTGACATGGGTGGAACCGTGACATCGATGATTAGTGGCAAGACTTCAATGCCTTCACCGTCAATTGTCATATTCAATGGTGTAACGGATGATTGCCAGCCTGTAGGGGGGAGTGTTGTGAAATTAACAAACTCCTCAAGATTGCCAACATTGGTCACATTAACTGGAATACTGAGGCTCATTCCTGGTACAACAGAATATTCGCTGGTATGTTCAAATTCAATCTGGTGATTGGCAATCATTTTCACATATACATCGATGCGATTAAGTTCGATCCCGTTGTGATACAATACCACTTGAGCGCTATGATTTTCATCGGCGCGTGCAAATTGCTCTGCGGTAACTTCGATTTGAACTATACTGACTTCGCCCGGTTGAATGTCGATGTCGGTGGCGGAAATTAATGTCAAGTTGATATCATCGAGTGATTCCTCGATTGATATCGTAAATGTCTGCAGAGAATTACCAGTATTATTGGCTTCAAGGGCAATCGATGAGTTGCCGTTAACTGGAATTACTGCAACCGCATATTCTGGAGTGAGTGATGCTCCGATGACTTCCTCTACAAGGAAAGGAATCGATGCCACTGTCAGAATTTCTCCAGAGTCACTCATCACTGTGACATTTACTTCGAAGGGTGTGTCTGCCCGGGTGTTAGGGGGCGCTGTTACACTGAGTGATGTGGTCACGTTGTCCCCTCCAACTGAAGGCCATGCATCTATGATTGAATGGAGATTGGAGATTGCTGTTGGAGATATGGTGGTAATCCAGCCTTCAGGCCCATCGGCACTCAATGTGAAATTTGTTTGGTGATTACCTGTATTGGAGATTGTGAGGGGGATGGTTGAAAGTATCTCGGGAGTTACAATCGTTGGAGGTGGGATTTCAACGTCAGTGAGGGTCAGTTCTGGGATCTCAAGTGTGATGCTAATGTTTGACTCAGGTGCCTGGATACCACTCAGTGCCCCAGACAAGGTAAGGTTTGCAATCACATCGATCGAGAGGGTGCCTGCAAGGGGTAGTAAATCAGAAGGGCCGAGAATTGAAGCTACAAGTGATTTTGTTTCCCCAAGTTCCATACTGGTTTGACTTGGTGTGACTGAGCTATTCCATCGGAAAATCTCGTTTGGTCCATTTGACGGACTCGAAGATATGAAACTGTTCGGTCCAGAAGATAGTTGAATGTCTACGGATGTCGATATCCCAGAAATAAGATTGTGGCGTAATTCCATTTCTATGTCGACGAAGCGAGAAATGGGCCCGGTCAGCAATTCGGATGGATCTACTGGAAATTCAGTTTGTTCAGCAAATAATTCCACCATGATTGTAGATTGGACCTCGAGTGTTGTATGTTGGACGTTGGGTCCACCACCTAGTGGTGTCACCGAGGTCCAAAGGGTCAATTGATTGCCTTCTGCGAGTTTGGACGTGGGATCAAATGGTAGTGAAAGTGCTGGTGGTTGAACTATTGCATTGACGATAATTTCCTCACCGACGGTCATGTAAGGAGTAGTGGTTGGGTATGTCTCAACCGTCCACCCGGGCGCGGTTTGTGAAAAGCCAACGGCAAGGTTGAAAATTGCAGGGGATGTGCCGTTATTGCGTAAAGTATACTGGATTATTTCTTCTGTCCCAGGGATGATAGGTACAAACCAATTACTGTGATTCAACTCACCCAATAACAAGTCGCCAGCCATTACTGCAGCTGAATCTGAAAGATTATATTCGCCCCCTTCACTTTCAATTTCGACCGTGATTAGATCGGATAGAGAACGATTCGTGCCCAGCGGAACTGTCACTGTGACAACAATGGTTGTTGAGGCTGATGCATTGACGATTTCGGTTTGGCCTGGATTGTTGGAAGTATCAGCCCAACCTTGGACGGAGGATACTGTGAAATTGTATCGATCGGGTGCTTCTCCAATGTTTTGAACCATGAATGACAGGGTCGTTGAAGACCCCGGGTCGACTGCTCGATCGCTCGGTGCGATCAAGGTGGTTCGATAGGGGCTGAATGTGACTGTGCGCGGAGTAATGCTGACGGTAACTGATAAGAGTGGGGTTGTTGAATTAAAGTATACTTCACCAGATAATGTGTAATCACCCGACAACCCCGCTGCATTGATGACAAGTGAGGCGAGTTCTACTGAGGGTGGGAATGCAATGCTGCCAGCCAAAAGTGAGGTTGGCATTCCTGTGAATGTGACGGGTGTTCCGCCCAAAATAGGTGTGAGTGTGATGGCTGGAGTCGCCTCTGTATCGATGTTTCCAGCATTTCGGACGCCAACTGAAACGACTTCGTTTTCTTGGGCTAGGCGCGCGCCGTCTGCAGGCAAGGTGTCCGAGTAGGTTTCACCTGCGTTTACCTCATTCACATCAAAATTCTGAATGAGTTGGTTGTTGGATATATCAATGTCTGAAAGCATTGCTGCGTATGCATTGATTTCTTGTCCAATGCCCAGTGTTGCTGTCCAAGTGAATACATATTGAGACGCCGCTCCAGGTGAAAGTGAGACTGACTGGCTGCCGATTGAAACCGAACCCATTCCATCGTTGCTATCAATGAACACAGACACGGCACCCACCCCAGGGAGTAAGCCGTCGTTCGCAACAGTGATTCGTGCCTCTTGAGATCCTGGGGTGAGAACGTCTGTTACGCATAGATTGCAATAATATGAGGCGCCGATCCATTCAATCTGAGTTATGTTGATATCGGGATTTGCGTCTCTTGCAACTGTGAATTCAACATCCATTACTGAATGATTATTCAATGGGGTGGAGGCGAATGGGGCGAAACAATGTAGCACCAGTATCGCAAAAACGAGAATAGTTTTGTTACGCATTTGGGTCCCTCCGAATTGGATTCAAATCAGTGATTCTACACCTACGGTGTAGTGGTCGGACTATGAACGTCTGCATTGAAGTGATATTTGCCAAAATCACGCCACCTCCACCAATGTGATGAATTGCAATTTGTTTGCAGTTGACATCTGGGCCGAGAATTCAGATCTATCTCCTTTGTTTAAGATTTGAATGCGACATTCGTAAAGATTTGTTCTCTTGATCAATTCATGTTCTTTGTAGAAATGCACGTACACGTAATACGTTCCTTTTGGTGTTTTTTTCTCTGGCCAATATGCATTCTCGACGGGTACTCGTGTGTTGCCTTTTTGATTCATTTCAACATCGAGTATTCCGCCATCTTGTGATTTTCGGTTGCGAGGATGGATGATTTCACCACTCGGAGAAACGACGAGCAAATTGAAATCGTTCTTGTTGTCCCACATCAAGGATACTTGGAGATCTCCGGAATTTGCTTCTGCTTGTTGGAGGCGCTCTTCGAAGTCTTCCTTGAGCCATTCGTCGTCACCCAGTGGTTGGAGACCACCTCGTTTGTATGCCTCGTTGAGAGCTGTATGCAATCGAACCTGTTTATCCATCTCAATTTCAGAACTATTCGCAGTATTTTGCATGACCTTACGGCGAGCGATTCGAAGTTGCTGGAGTGTTTTTAATTGACGATCGTCGGTGTCTTCGAATACAATAGATGCGAGTGTTGTCAAATCTTCTGCTTCATTAATCATGGAACGATATTTCTCAAACAGTTCTTGATATTCTATTTGCTCTTGTTTCTTTATCCCGGCCTCGATTAATTTACGTCGTTTGAGAAGGGCTTTCTCAATATATTTCACAACGTCGCTTGATATGTGTGAATAGCGAATTGCTGCCAATTCATCAAGATCTCTTGACGCTTCAATTTCAGCCACGATTTTGTTATACTGCTCCTCTTGTTCTGCAATGTATTGCTTTCGTTTGACCTCTTCAAGTTCAGATTCTCGTTTCTCCATCAATCTCTTCAGCATCACCGTATGAACGGTTGAAACCTTGTCATTAATTGTGGGTAATTCTTCAACCGTTTGAGCGGACACCACGTCTGCTCTTTGTAGGCGATAGAGTTCAGATTCAGATTCCAGCCGTTTGTTCATTGTTTCTGCATCTGGAACTTCAATCGATGCGATGAGTTTGAGTTTGTCTCCAAAACTAGTCTTACCTGAATGCTGAAAATAATCTGCACCAACTCGGCTGCGTAAGGTGTAGATGGTTGGATCTGATTTTCGCAATCTTTGGTGGCGTTTTCGGTGCCAAACAAACACGTTGTAAATACCAGGTGTGGGTGTGGTGCTCTGAGGCCAAACAATATTCTCTAAGGCGGATTTCATTTCGGGTTGAGAATTCATTTCGAGGTCGAGATGGCCGCCACAAGATGATTTGCGCTTGCCCCTATGGATTATTTCTCCGTTGGAGGTGCGTACAATCAAATCCAAATCATTCATGTTGTCCCACAATAAACTGAACCGAAGATGGCCGTCGCCTGCGTCCAGTGTCTTGATGCGGGTTCTGAATGCGGCTTCTGGTTCAAAATCAAATTCATCGGGTATTGGCGGTTTCTTAGATTTCTTTTCCGCTTTTTCCACGTATGTGGTAATCATTTCATCTTCAACAAGAATTTCTCTAACTTCTTCTTTGATTTCGATTAAGCGTGCTTCCTGTTCCTCGTTGATTTCTTCAATCTCGATTTTGTCAATCTCGGCAGAAGATTTCGCAGTTTCAAGACGACCCCGTAGGAGTTGATACTGCTTGGCTTGCGCTTCTTCGACTCTTTGTCTTTCAATTTCTTCAAGATAATCTAACCGGGTAAGACGTAACTCTTCCAATTCTTGTTGCTGAGTTTCTGTGATGTTGATAAAGTCTACAGCAAGGAGTTCCTCGGTTTCTTCAATTCTGGGAATTGAATCCAAATATCGTGTATATTGTTCGGTAAATTTTCGTTGGCGGGCCAGTTCCACCAATTCCCCTCGTCTTGTTATTTTGATTTCTGTTAGCAATTCAAATTGTTCATCCGTCACACCCTGAATCCTGATGGCGTCCAGTTCAAGCACATATTCACAATCAAGAATCTTAGAATTTAGTTCATCACATACCAAGTTCTCCCTGGTGCGGGCGGAGAGTTGCTTCAATTCTTCTTGTTGGGTTGGGTTCACACCTGTAATGCGAATCCTATCAAGAGCTGATGATGATTTTGCTGATTCTATTCCCAATCGTATCTCTTCAGCGCGGGCGTCTTCCCTCTCACTCTGATCTTTCGCATCTAACGCAAGTATGCGCTTGTTCCGCCGTTCGTCTAATTCGGCAAGTAAATCGGCCGGTAAATCTTCGAATTCCATGTTATGCAATTCTTCTTGATCTTCGCAATCATGAATCAAATCTGAAAAATGGCGATAGAGTTCTGCTTCGAATTGAAGACGCTCTTTTTCACTCAATCGTGAAAGATAAAATTCGTAATGGGCTTTGAGGCGCGTTGAGCCTTCTTCATTCAATCCTGAGAAATCTAACGATTCGAGATAGTTGACTGTTTGTGCAGAGCGGATCTCCCGATACAATTCTTCTTCGCGTCTTAACTGTTCAAGTTGGGATGATAGTTCATCAGTTTCAGCATCAATGAGGGCTTTAGTTGCTTTTTCTTGGCTTTCATGTAACCCCAATTCCCTTTTTCGGATTTCTTGAATGGCGTCTTCAAATGTAAGTTGATACATTCGTTCATATAATTCCAGTAAAGCCGCCTGACGTAATTCCAATTCAACTAGTGTTGCGCCCTCAAGTGGGGTTTCAACAAGGTCTTGGTTGACTTCGATATTGTATTCCTCACTCAACCCTTGGATTAATTCGATGATACCTTTGCATTCATCCCTTTTTTCAGTGGTACGATCAAGAATTGCGTGTCTTTCGATATTGGTCTCTTGTAAATCGGTGATTTCCTGTTTCATTGGCCCGCGTTTATCGGTTTGATGTTGGATTTGACGGGATGGGAATGGGGCCATTTCTGGAGAATATTCAACTCGGGTACCGACTAGTGATTGTGACAATGATGCTCGCGACGGTGGAAGGATGTCTTCGACTTCGATATCCTCCATTTTTAGTGCACCCAGTAGCGATTCGGGTTTCCTTCTTCCTTGACTCAAATTGGAGGCTGCTTGCCAAACCATAACCAAAACGATGGAGGTGACTATTGCATATCCGATCATAGTATTCATCGAATCACCCCTCTGGTTGTTCCTCTTCTTCGGCTCCTGATGAAATCGGTATTGATTGAATATGGATGGGGCGCCCTTGTTTGTTGTAGCGAGCGATTAATGAGGAAAGAAGTGCGTCATGGGAAGTTTCAGAAATTCCTAATTTTCTACGCTCATCCCAAAGAAGGATCTGTTCGGTGCGTGTTAGGATTCCGTCGTCAAGGTATACTTCGATGAGGCGGCGATATGTGTCGCGATCTGAAATTGCGTAAACGAGTTGAGTGTTATCGATTGATAGGGCCCGAAGTTGGATTTGGTTACCGAGTATAATCGCTTCATTGTGGGTGATTTTGCGATTGTCATATCCAACCTGTACTTCGTTTGCAATCGTTTGGAGGAATTCAATTGTTTTACCGCGATTAATGCGCCGTTGAAATTTGCGAGATTTTCTAGAAAGGCGCATCTAATTCCCCCCCTACTCAACTGTGAATACACACACCAAACGTGGCGGTTCTTCATTTGTGATTTCGCCCCGATACTCTTTGGGGCCGTTGCCGTCATCTACCAGAACCCTGTAAGGCGTTAGGTCTTCTTTGGCGTGGTGCTCAAAATGTTCTATTATGACCTTGTATTCCCCTTTTGGAGCAACTCCTGCAGCCCAGAAAATGTTCTCAACGGGTTGTTCGCTTGTGGGGGATTCATTCATGTCGATATCTAGTTGCCCGCCGCATGATGACAATTTATTATCAAATGATATTCGTTCGCCGGATGGGCAAACCACACTGAGATCAAGATCGTTTTTATTGTCCCAAATGAGGCTGACTTGGACTTGCCCAGATTTGGCTCCTTCTCTTGCGAGCCGGTCATGGAAATCTGAAAGGTCGGGATTCGACACTTCCTCCCCCGTTTCGACGTTGAGTTTGTCTGAATCGGGTTCTTTCCGAGGATTTGTATCCCATTCGGCGCCAATTTCAGCAAGAAGCGATTCGGAAGTATCGAGCAAATCTTCAGGGTTTGGCAAGTCCTCACCTTCATCGATTTCAGCTTCGATTGGGATTTCTGTGTTCTCAGTTTCAGGTGCTTCATCGGGTTGGACGGTTGCAGAGGGGGTGATGACTGGTGGTTTTGACAATCGGGCCATGTCTTCTTCCAAGGCAAATTGGTTGGGTCGGGGTTCAGAAACTTCGATCGGGGTAGCCCTAACGTTGCCCAGCCGAGTTGTGTGAGCCGGGTTCTCTTCGCCGGTGAGAATTCTGGAAATGCCGAATACGAACATGGCGAACAGGATAAAAAAAAGAACATATGCTGCCCAAGGCATATCTCTACGAGATATGCCTAAGTTTATGATTCATTGCAACCATGGTTGTCAGAGGCGAGTCAATCTAGGATGTGAATCGCAGCAGGAGTAATGGTGTATTCAACCCGATTCGCTGTGAATATTCGCTCGATGAAACCCAGGGCCTGCATCCTCCCCAGTACCCCGCTTCTCATGTGGGGGATAACCGATTCACTCCAGTTTGTTTTGGTGCCTGGACCATATCTTCGATGAATGCGGGAAAGCAATGAGGAGGGGGTGTTTGAACCGATGTGGATGCCGTCGATGATGTGACGCATATACGCCCACTCCCCACCCATATTGTTTCTCACCTGCGATACGATCAATGCCCGCTCCGTCGGTGATAATGAGGGGCCCCCCTCAAGGGAATCGTCGATGATGGGGTTTGGTTCTCTAACAAATCTTTTTCCTGGATCGGTAAATTGTACTCTGCCGGAATCGTCGACACTAATCAATCCGAAATCATACAATGCCCCAGATGGTTCGGTTTCACCGGCTCGGGCCCTCCGGATCATGTAGTGATTCAGGAAACGGTTTGTTGCTGCGCGTTCTCCGTTAGGAAATGAAGAGTGGGTTCTCGATCCTCTTTCACGGCCCTGATGTTCGTCAAATTGTTTCAACAGCGCTCGGAGGGGAGCCACACTCGCCCTGATTGCTGAACGGAAATCGTGTATAGTCGGCCCGGAACCTTGTTCATCCAGTAGGGACCAAAGCATTCTGCACCCATACTTCAATGGCAACATACGGTTGATGTGTCCAGATACTGCGCCACCCTCGAGTGGGTGACCGGCGGTGGTTGAATTCAGTCTGCTTTCGCCTAAATTGATTAATTTCAAGGGGTCTAGTATGGAATGGTCTGCTGCTACGGTATTATCCTCCTCCTGTAGGTGATTTTCAAGGAGTAATTGGCAATATTGGCTAATTGAAAGGTCCAGTTCGTTTGCACCGCTCATTAACCGTTCAACGAGCTGTGAAGGGAGCGTGACTGTGGCCTCCATGGGGTCCCGGGTGTGTAGGGGATTAATGAATTAATTCATCAAAAATCTTTGTATTTGGTATTAATTGCAATATTAACTAGAATGGAGGAGGGGTTGTTTGGTTTTGGGTGATCTCTGGTTGGCGCTGGGGATTCCAGGGGAGCTGTTGGCCCTTGCAGATAATTGCTAACTATCTTGAATGTGGAATATCTTCAATTAACTGAAAAACACTGAAAAAAAACTAATTAATACGTTTTACGGGTGGTTTGAATTTCTTCTTCGAAATAATTGGGGTCTGATAAATATACATGAAAAGGACGTGGTTGAGGCGTACCTTTGACCGCTCTTATTCGAATGAATACACTTGATATTGATCCACACATATGGTTGAATTAACCATCTAATTGTCTAAGCCTTACAGGTGGCCTGCAGAGAAGGCATCGATGACTTCCGGATACAATTTATGCTCAAGTACCTTAACGCGCTCAGATAAACTATCTTCATCATCATCAGGGTTAATCTCGAGTTGGTTTTGCGCTAATATTTTCCCGGTATCCATGCCATCATCAACCAAATGAACGGTGCAACCTGTGATGGTAGCACCATCTGCAAGGGCATCTCGGTGGGCATGGGCACCAGGATATTTGGGCAATAGAGAGGGGTGGATGTTGAGCATACGCCCACTCCATGCCCGCACGAATAAAGGTGATAGGATCCGCATATAACCAGACAGTACAACTGCTTCAATCTCATGTTCTTGCAGGGCAGCCATAATGGCTATTTCGTGTACCTCACGCCGCTCTATTTTGCTTGGAACTGACATATCTAATTCAATTGTAATTGTGTTGACGTTGTGGACTTGGGCCTTGTCCAAACCGGATGCGGAGGCAATGTTGGAGACGATTAATGTGGTTTCATGTAAACATGGTTTCGACTCTTGATGATGCAATAGTGCTTCCATCCCTGAGCCCGATCCAGAAATGAAGACGGCTAACCGAAGTGGGTTTTCGATGGTTGCAACACGCATCATCTTGCCTCTCTCAAACGGGGGCACGCAGTACTGCATGAAGAGGTTGGCCCTTGCATGCGAAGGGTGATAGGTAGCATGTCGAGGGGGGGAACATGGTCGAACGGTTGGAGTCGATTGACGCAATCGTTGAACGGTATTGTGTGGCAAGTAGTCCAGCCAAGAGTCGCCTCTACATTGGATTGGGGTCGTTATTCGTGGTTTTTGCCATTGTTGGCATATGGGTGCCAGGGTGGCCAACTGTGTCATGGGCTGTTCCTGCAGCCTTCCTTTTCTCCTATTCCAGTGAGTCAATGTTTCGCTGGACGTTAACAAATCGATTTTTTGGGGTAGCGATGTTTGAGTATTATGCAACAGGAAAAACCGTACCGAAACATGCGAAATATGGCATCATGTGCCTGATTGCGATGATGACCATGTCTTCAGCAACTTTTGTTTGGTACATCTCAACACTAGGGAATGGAGACGTAATGGTTCCAGCTTCATGGAATGGTGCTGATCCAGGTTACGGTGCTATCACCATAACCCTTGCAGGTTTGATTGGGATCTGGTGGCTATACGCTAAGGTCGAAACTCGCGAATAATGCTACATTCTACTCGGTAAATTGAAAGCGAATTGCGTATTCACCAGTTCATGAACGAGTTTCTAATCACATTGGAAGATAGACCTGGGGCCATGGCTGAATGCTGTGAAGCCATTGGGGAAGCAGGAATCAATATCATTGCAGGTGCGGGGCTTGCAAGTTCATCGGCAATGGCTGCAATTGTTACCGATGATGCGGATGGGACGGTAGCAGCCCTCAAGTTACTTGGTGTCACATTCTCAATGCGAAGTCTGCACACTGCTGTACTACGGCACGAACCGGGTTCCTTGGGTGCATTCACACGCGGACTAGCGGAAAATGGAATCAATTTGCAATCAATTTACATCATAAATACCGATGGTGAAGAGGTTGAAATCGGTTATTCAACTGAATAATCCGTTCAAGATTAGCGGCGCCCACGTGGGTGGTAGCGTTTTCCAGCCGGTTTCCCGCCTCGCGAATTAGCGCCACCCCCGCCTCGTGGATTGGTACCACGTTTTGAACGGCGGTCATCTTGCCGGCGATTGGATTTATTGTGAAATCGGGCCCTCTTTGCATCGCGTTTGGGTTTGCGTGGCTTGTCACTTCGAGCAGGTGGGATATATACGACATCATATTGGGGCAGGGCGTTGAAATCTGGTGGTGTGAATTTTGCAAAAATACCGACATCTTTCTGAATTCGGCTGCACATCTTTTTCTGTGGGTTTTGAACCAGCGAAATGACTGACCCTGATGAGCCTGCTCTCGCAGTTCTACCACTGCGATGTTTGTACGCCTTACCATTTTCGGGTGGATCGTAATGAATGACACAATTGATTCCCTCAACATCTATTCCGCGTGCTGCAACATCCGTTGCAACGAGGGCCATGCAACGCCCTTCAACGAATTTTGACATCGCACGATCCCGTTTCCTTTGATCAAGACCACCGTGTAAAGTAGCCACGCCGATTCCCTCTTCAACCAATTGGTCACCAACACGGTCAACCCCAAGCCGAGTACGGCAAAACACGATTGTGCGGCCGCATTTACGTATGGCTTCAGAAGCGATTCCTGGTTTCATGGTATTCTTCAGTAGCCAAAAGAAGTGTTCCATGTTATCCATGCTTACTTCTTTTGGTCCAACTTCAATGGTCACAGGGTTGTGTAGATAATTATCCACCAAATCTCCGACCTCATCGTCGAGTGTGGCGCTAAACAAAACCGTTTGACGGTTGGGGGCGCAGCGATCGAGGATATCGCAAACTGGTTCCATGAATCCCATGTCCGCCATACGATCTGCTTCGTCAAGTACGACGACCCCGACATCTTCCAAACTGAGTGCGCCACGATCGAGTAAATCAATGAGGCGCCCGGGGCAAGCAACGACAATGTCAACGCCTCTAGACAGTGCCTTTCGTTGTCTCCCATAGGGTACGCCACCATAGATGGCTAGGACTTCGAAGTTGAATGTTGCAGCAAGAGGTGTGAGAACATTGCAAATTTGTTCAGCCAATTCCCGCGTAGGGGACAAAATGAGTGCAGTGGGAAATTCTGGGTCGGCCCGGAGGGTTCTGGAAAGCAATGGTAATCCGAATGCGAGTGTCTTACCCGAACCTGTTGGAGCGCGACAACAGATATCATTGCCAAGCATCGCATCTGGGATGGCTTCTCTTTGAACTTCAAAGGGTTCGCTAATACCTTGTTCCTCGAGTTTTTGAATGAGAGCTGGGTCGATGCCCAAATCAAAGAAACTGACCGCCATCCTTCAGTTCCCCACACCGTGCCGCCCTGCCGATGTTATTTGAATCCCGTAGTAGTCAGAATGTGAAGAATGGGCGTGAAAAGGTTGATTGCCCTATTTTCGAATGTTATTTCACGGATGTTCCTATCGTGATCTGTAATAACCCCAACCTGCGAAAGGGAGGCTCCAGAAAATGCCTCCAACGGCGCCCATGGGGACTAAAATGAGCCAGTCTAAACCCATGTCGCCTCCACCAAAAGCGGGACCTAGAATTGGTAATATGAAGGTGAGGAATGAAATTGGGATCAGATGTTTCAAACTGGCTTCGCCCTCGATGATTTGTGGAAATGTTCTCTTCACCAAAAATGCTGGAATGAGAATGACCGCTAGAAATGAAAGCATTGCAATTCCAAAACCAAATTCAGTAACTCCACTCATGACGTTTAATATCATCAGAAATCCAATCAATCCGCCAGTGATTGAACCGGACAGTAGAATGTTTTTCCAACTCATATCGATCACTAGTGCCGAAACAATCGAATGCCAGTAAACAGCATAGTCATGCCGTGTTCGTCGGCAGCTTCGATGACTTCCGCGTCACGAATGCTTCCCCCCGGTTGAACCACGGCGGTGATGCCAATTTCGTGACTCGTATCAATACCATCTCTGAAGGGGAAGAATGCATCTGATACCATCATCGCACCTTGTGCGCTTTCCCCCGCCCTGCGGGCAGCGATACGAACTGCTTCCACGCGGCTGGTCTGACCTGGGCCAATACCGACGGTGGCAAAGCCCGTTTCTGTGGGTTGGATGAAAATTACGCAATTACTCTTCACCTGAGCGCAAACTGCAACCCCAAATCGCGCAAGGTCAAACTGTGTAGGGTCGGCTCCTACTTTTGTCACACAGCGGACCTCTGACCAATCAATGATTGGAGCACCCTCTGTTTGTGCCAACCAACCACCATCAATCTGACGGAATTGGGTACACATATCTAGTGATGTCATTCCTTTGAGTGTCAACATTCTACGATTCTTTTTCTCTGATAGGATTTCTAATGCGCCATCTTCGTAACCAGGAGCAATAATACACTCAACAAAGTGTCCCCCAATTCGTTCTGCCGTACTCTTTGATATCGGCGTGTTGAATGCAATGACACAACCAAATGCAGATTCTGGGTCGCTGGCCAGAGCATCATCCCACGCTGCAATCTGATCGGTAGAAATCGCTACACCACAGGCGTTGGTATGCTTGATGATGACGCAACAATGGGTCCACTTTGCCCATTCTGGACCAACGTATGAGCGGCAAAATCGGAGAGCGGCGTCCAAGTCAAGGTAGTTGTTGAATGACAATGCTTTGCCGCCATGTTGCTCTGCTGCTGCTAATCCATTTGGTGCTTCACCAACAGTGTTTCCTGGATAGAATGCAGCGGGCTGGTGGGGGTTTTCGCCATACCGCAATGGATGACGATTACCACCGGAAACAAGGAGTTTTTCGGGTAAGATTTCCTCGGCTTCCTCTTCTAGAGATTCGAGGCGGTTTGCAAGAGTATTTGCCAGTGCAACATCGTAAGCGGCAGTTCGTTGGTATGCGGTCAACGCCAAACGTTGACGTGTACCCATGTCAACAGCACTTGGGTCACCATTTGCTTCTTGCAGTGTTTCAAGAAGTTGACCATAATTATCAGGATTTACAACAATGAGTACGTCGGCATGTGATTTGGCAGCTGCACGTACTAAGGTGGGACCACCAATGTCAATCATTTCAATCAAATCTGCTTCACTAACCGGTGGGTCTTGGGCGGCCACCTCTTCAAAGGGATAGAGGTTGACAGCGACCAAATCGATTCGTGGGTATTCGAGTTCCTTGAGTGTTGCCATGTCATCCGGATTGTTGCCACGTGCGAGAATGGCTGCGTGAATAGCGGGATGAAGGGTTTTAACTCGACCATTGAACACTTCAGGGTGACCTGTCACATCGGTTACATCGATTACCTCAAGTCCGTTTTCCCGGAGAAGGCGGGCCGTACCTCCTGTCGACAGAATTTGCCAACCCATTGCAGTCAAGGCTGTGGCAAAAGCAGTCACACCTGTTTTGTCATAAACTGAAATGAGTGCGCGCGGCGCATTATCGCCTGTTTTTCCCGGCACCGAAGTGGTGAGGGTTGGCTGGTCACGGTCAACCATGTGAGGAACCCGTTAGGCAGCGAATGTATGACCGCCTTTGAACCCGATGGGTATGTCAATCGCCGCGTGCAGAGACGACCTGATCAATTCTCAGCATGCTTGCACAAGTTTCAGTTCCAGAATTCAGTGCTGATTCAAGGCTGATTGCTGCTTCCTTTGCTCCTGTTGGGCCCACCGTCCCATCAGCAGTAATTCCTGCCTCTGCAGCACCATTTCTATGTGCGGCACGTAACTCTAGGATTCTATCCAATGCATCCGTACCAGCATTCAGAGCGAGGGTAATCGGGATTATTTCTAATGCTCGTGCAAACGCTTCCATGGCCAATCTGTTGCGTCCGGCTTCGTGCTCGGCCGCCTCACGAATTGCGAGAGCGCAAGCCATATGTGTCGCGCCACCACCATCTATGAGGCGATCTGAGCGCATCGCCAAGCCTGTAGAACGGAGGGCATCGTGGATTGCACGGATCGCTTCCTCTGCTGCGAGGTGGTTCGCACCGCCCACTTCACAGGTGACTACTTTTGGAGATGGGCACGCTTCCAATCGGATCAGGTCTTCGACCTGATCTGTGGCTGTCCGGCTCTCGGTGACCAAACGACCCGCTTCACCAATGTCTTCTGGAGATAGGTCGGCTAAGTGTTCAATGAGTCGGGAGCCAGTGGCAAGAGATGCGTTATGCAATTCACTGTCATCAAATTCACCAGCGACAAAACAACCAGCTCGCATCAATCGATGGAGGAGACCTTTGTCAACCGAGCCGGAGCAAAGGAATACATTTGCACCTGATGAGAGAAGTGTTTCGGAAAGAACATCGCGGGTGGCCTCTTCTGCTGCCAAAAATGCATCCAATTGTGCTACTTCCTCAATTTCGATCTCTGCCGCTCGTATCTGCTTTCGTGGTGCTATATCACCATTGATTGTGGCTACCTTCGCATCCTCAATTCTTGACGGGAGAGAATCTAACAACACACGACGGCGGACGACAATGCCGTTGAGTAATTTTGAGTCGGATAGGCTACCTGTGTTAGTCTTGTGCATGGTAATAAAATCAGCATCACCCTCGACGGTATTCAGTGCTTCAACAATCATCTTTGAAAGGATGGTTGCGGCACCTTCTGCACCTTTGCCTGTCAGAGAAGTTGTTGCGACTCCTCGAAGGGTTTCTGGGTTGCATGCAACGGCTTGATTATGAATGGTATCTTGGGCGATTTGGTTGGCTAAATTATAGCCATCGACGATTGTCAAAGGGTGCAAGCCTTTCTGCAATAGTCGTCCGCCTTCAATCAAGAGTTCGGCACTGAATAGCAATGCGCCAGTCACGCCATCGCCACAGGAATTCTCCTGAGATTCAGCCATGGACACGAACATTTTCGCGGCGGGGTGTTTGACCATTAGTTCGGCAACAATCTTTGCCCCATCATTGGTCACTGCTGCCGTTCCATCGGTCTTGTAGAGCATCTTATCCAGTCCGCGGGGACCGTATGTCGGTCGTAGAAGATCTGCGAAAACTCGAGCTGCTGCAATCAACTTCTCTTGCACTGCAGTCCCGCTGGTAACACTGGTCTCCTCACGGAGAATTACGACGGGGGGTTTGCCCGCTGCTTCGTCGCCCATGGTTGGCCTCGGTCAAAGCGATACTCATGAAGCCTTCGCGATGCCCTACGGGCATCATCTACGCCGTTTTCCCTTCTTTCCGCGGCGTCCACCGCCACTCTGTTCCCATGAGCGCCCTCCTTTCGAACGCTCAGCCTCCATATCCCATTCAGGGGCACTGCTACCAATTTTATTTGTGCCGCGGGGTATTTCAGCAGCAGCTTTAACCTTAATTTTGATACCAAATTCCTCTTCCATTCCTCGAACAGCAGAGCCACCTTGTCCTACGATGGCCCCAATGGCTCCATCATCAACAAAAATTGTGGCTGCGGTATCTGATGCCATCTCGACATGGTGAACTCTGACACCAGACCATCGTTGAATCTGACGAGCGAGTTCAGCAGATGCTAATTTCCTGGCTGGACTCTGTGAATCAGACCCATCGACTGGGACGACCACGCATTCAGAACCAAAAGAAAATATCTCGTGGGTCATCTTGTTGGAAGGGAACGAGCGAACTTCAATGACTGGGCGAGATAAGTCGGACTCCATACTACTCGGTGCCTTAACCACCATTTTTAATTCTAGAACTTGTGCAATTTGACCTTTTTCGATATGGATTACCGTGTCAAGAACTTGGCTAATCATACCCAATTCAACCTTTCCTATCAATCGTTGAACCGCTTCCAGTGCGCTATTAGCGTGAGTGACACCAAGCAGACCGACGCCGGCCAATCTTACGTCTGCAAATATCTCGAAATCTCTAGCGCGCCGAACTTCATCAAAAATGACAAAATCAGGTCGGACCAAGAAAATTACTTCAGCCGTTTTTTCGAGATTTCCCTCTAGAGGGGCATATTGTGTCACCCTCTGTGGAACTTGCAAATCGCGAGGGGATTCCATGGTTTTGACCATCGCACCAATATCTTCGTCCAAATAGGCAGCGATTGCTTGAGCAAACGTAGTTTTCCCAGAACCTGGTTTGCCGACGACAAATACGCCTCGATGATGGTCAGAAAGGCGCGCTATGAGGCGTGGATCCAATTCGTAATCACTGAGGGTAAGGTGAGCCACGGGGCGAACTACTGTGATTTCCCATGCTTCTGAGAAAGGGGGCCACGCACAGGTGATACGTAAATCTCCAGCTTGGATGATGCGGCAACCATCTCGCTCAATCTCAACAAAACAATCTGAGCGGTGATCGTGTTGATCGATAATGGTTACTAGTTCGTCTGCGAGAGATTCCATTGTAGGCTTGTCCCACGCTGGGGTATCCAGTTCTTCCAATCGTAATTCAGTGATGTGTCCCGCTTTGACTCGTGGGGTACACTCCGCTTTCAAGAAAAGAGTAGATACTGTTTCATCGGCGAGTAAAGACTCGAGGAGGTCTGGAAGCGGGGGGTGGTCACCGAAGGTTGCCATCTTGTGGATGGCGTTGCCTACGGCTCATGAATGCTCTTGGAGAGTCAAGCCTTCTGTGGTTCGAGTTGGTACCATTGCCACCAAAGGTAGAGGCTTGTACTCACAGCGGTTAGGAATGCGCCTGTGGAAGGGAATCCAAATTGGTTGCGAAAGAGGGTATATAGGAGGGCGGTGAGGGCAATTAGCGCTAACCAGGCTGAGAATCTAATACCAGATATCCCCAAACCATTAGCCACGGCATTCCAATTTTTGATTGTCCAATATATGAGCGCGAGGAGACTCACAATTGTGAGGTGGCCAAGCCACCAGGCCGCTGTTGCACCTAGTGCGTCAACGTAGAGGTTGTAGACGTCGCCTAAAATCGGTTCGCCCAAATTTAGTGCCATGATTGGGCGAAGTGGATTCGCCTCTTGAACCATCTCATCGTTACTCTTTCGTCGCACGCAATGCAGCTTCGACCAACCGCATGCCAATGACGCCGATCAGTCCGGGAGCAAGAAGATTAAGTGATTCTAATGAATTGCCGGCGGAAAGAGATTTGCTGGCTTCGGCGAATGCGCGTAATTCAGCGGTTAAACTCGGTTCACCGCCCTCGATTTCCACGCGTTCGCGTGGGGCTGCTCCAAATCCACCCCATTCTGGTCCACGAATATTCTCTGGATGATTGTGCTTCCAAAGTCCAGTATGGTCGAGGTAATCGATGTGAAGAGATGCATCCCGGCCAATGATTCGCAACTCTCGAACCTTGCCCCGAACGCGACTGCGCCATGAGACTGTGATTTGAGCAGATGGGCCCAGCGGGTTGTCGCACGTGCCTGTTGGAAATCGCATGTGGATGACTGCGTGGTCTTCTATACCCATAATTTCACTCGGTAGGGAGAATGCATCAATTTCTGCGGGATCGATGTCGCCCATGAGGTCTCTGCAAATGTCCATGTCGTGAATGGCCAAAGCAGCAATGACACCGATGTCGGGGCGGGGTTCGCGGACTGAGAGGCGTTCAGATTCAATGTGGAGAACCGGTCCAATCTCTCCGGCAGCAATCATATCAGCAGCTTTGCGAATTGCAACGTGGTACCGAAAGAGGTGCCCTACGCATAGCAGCCTGCCATGTTCCTCGGCACACGCAACAATGGATTGTGCCTCTACCTCGTTCATCGCCAATGGCTTTTCGACGAGTACATCAACGCCCTGTTCCATCAATGATATTGCAAGCGGTGCGTGTAGCGGTGTAGGTGTGGCAATTGTAGCAGCGTCAATGGCAAAAGTATCACGAAGTGTGAGTGCGTCTGTGTGCCACTCGCAATCAAACTCAGCGGCGAGTTCCTTCGCCCTGCTTTCATCGACATCACAAACGATGAGGCGGTCGATGATTTGTTCTTGCTTCAAGGTAACCCAAGTGCGAACGTGGTTCCGGCCCCAATAGCCCGTACCAACCACAGCAACGGTCAATCCCATGGACGCGCGACCTCGGTCTTGTTCAAGACGGTGTCGACTGTGGGTCGAATGTCTGCGAATATGGGGCGATTTGATGAGGTCGTGACCCGCCGCAGTTGGCATGGGTGTCCGCATTCTAGCGGCTGTACGTGACCTCGACCCGCCGGCAGGCGGCGCCGAAATGTCGCTAGCAACACTCCTGAAGGGGGTTGTTCGCAATGGCCCTTTCATCGAAGATGCCCCTAATTATATTCCACTAGAAGGGGAAAGCGAGGGGAGTGGAGCGAGTGGTTGGTCGGTCAAGGTCTTCCAAAGTTCCAAGCGGGGCAAGGTTACGGATCTGACGCAAGGTAGTGAATTAGAGCGAGAAATCTGCAATCTACCTGTTGAAGATTTGTGGTCCGGCTTGGCTTGGCGGTTACGCAATAGAAGAACTGGGCGGAATCGGTTGGGATTTGAACGACAGCACCTTCTGAAAAGCAACCGAGCATTTGCAAAATGGTTGGCCCCATTTCTTGCAGCTGAAATCCAATCTGCTGATGAAAATGGGGATGTTTTGCTTGGTATCACCCAACTTCACTGGTCGGCTGGTGCATCAACCGCCTTTGCAAATGCGGGAATTCCATATCTTGCCTTTGTGCGAGATGAATTACAATTCAACCACCCCCGAATCTATCGTGATTCACTAAGGGGTGCTTCAGCGGTCTGTGGGGCGGGGCAAGGCCTCCTCAAGCAAATCCAGGGTGTATTCAACATTCAGTATGGCGCGCATGTCCCCCTTCCTGTGAATTATGCTGAACGTTTTGGGAATGCAGATGATGTTTCTCGTAGACGGTTGGCGGGAGTGACTGCCCGTGTCGAAAGGAATGATGGGGCTGTACCGAGAATCGCAATTGTCGGTGTAACTCCGGAGAAAGGATTTGAATTCTACAACAAATTTCTACCTCATTTACAAACATCTTGGCCGGAGGTGCAAGTCGACGTGTATGGAGGTGGGTCGTACGCTGAGGCATTGGGCGATTTCAATAACGCAACATGGCAAGGACATGCCCCTGTGGAAGATGTCTTTTCGAATTGTGACGTGCATGTTCTCACTGTGGCGAGTACCGGTTCATGGGGGCGTGTTGTCAATGAAGCGGGTCTCTTTGGTGTCCCCTCTGTGACGATTGACATCGGAAGCCAATCGGAAGCAGTGGGTGACGGTGGGGTCGTAGTTGCCAAAGATGGATGTTTGGATGATTGGGTAATCGCAATCAAGGATGCGTATGAGAATCGAGAAGTGTACGGTGCGAAAGCGAAAGCGCATGCTGGAGTTGTCGATCATCGACGTTCAATCGCCATGTTTCGTAGTGCCATCCGCGATGTACTGCAACAATGAAGGTGATTTGGTGGCGTATACTGATGTCAGTGTTGAAGAGGCCTCGTGGTTACTATCGGCGGCTGGAGTGGCACCACTGAGTAAGATGGAATCACTTGCTGGGGGGTGGGCCAATTCGAATTATCTGCTCACGCTCGATGATGGTTTACAACTCGTCCTGAAGGTCTGGGATGAAAGGCCACCGGATGAAGTGAAGCAGATCATCGAGCATACGTGTTGGCTTGCAGATCACGGTGTGCTTACACCCGCCCCATTGCTATTGGAAGGGGGCGTGCGGATGCTTGTCAAAGATAATCTGGCATGGATGCTGATGCCGTATATTGCCGGTGGATGGTTGCCTTCAGATACTTCTTCACTTTACGAACTTGGTAAAGCGCAGGCACGGATGCATGCCGTTCCTATTCACGAAAGCATCTCCACCACATTCGCAATTGGATATGTTCTCTGGGACAAAATGGTAAAAGAGGCCCATGAAGATGGTTCAATGACGCCGTTCCTTCAGCTATTGGAAGAAGAAAGTCGTCTCCTCAAGCAAAGTATTCCAGTGGGTTTGCCATGTGGCATCATCCACGGCGACCTGTATCCTGACAACGTGATTGGGCGAGGGGGTGAGGTTCTGGCTCTACTTGATTTTGAAGAAATTTGCATCGAATCGTTCGCGATGGATCTTGTGACTACCTATGTTGGATTTGGCTGGAAAGATGGTTTGCCCGTTCCTGAATTGTGGGATGCGTTGTTGGCTGGATACGAATCGGTTCGACCGTTGACAGAGATGGAGCACGCTGCCCTTCCTGACTTGCATCGGTTTGCAGTCTTAGCCGTTGCAGCCTGGCGTTATTGGCAATTCGTGATTCACGTACCTGGGACGGAACACACCAATCGATATGTGGAAATGATGGAAAGGTTAGACAAGCCGTTGCCTTTCTGATAGGTCACATCTTCCGAGCGGGGTTACCTGCATAGGTACCTGGCTCCATGATGTCCTTGGTGACCACGCTACCCGCGCCGATGACGACATCGTCGCAGATACTAACGGGCATAATGGTGGCATTGGTACCGATGCTCACACGATTGCCAATGGTGGTCTCTTTCCATAGGGTTTGATCTCCGCGCGCTGGGCCGCCAATACGGAATGGATCGTTGATGAACATCGCACCATGACTGATGAAGCAATCCTCACCAACGGTTACAAGTTCACAAATGAAGGCGTGGGATTGGACTCGCGTACGTGCACCAATCGATACCCTGCGCTGGATTTCAACAAAAGGGCCGACGAATACTCCATCGCCCAAAATGCAACCATAGAGATTCACAGGTTCAACCAAGGTGACATCGTTACCGAACTCGACATCGACCACGCCGTTGGAGTGAATTCGGGGCTCGCCCATGTAGAAGGCGGGGTGAATCTCTTGCTTGAATGGGTCGGTTGCATCATACTCAAAGCCTGCGCTGAATACCGGCGCTCATGTCGGGAGACGGTGTGGAGATCGAGTATCGATTCTTCATACCGGACCCTGCTGTGCTACCCCCCCTGGGTAAGGGAGTCAAAATCATCCAATGCTATCTTCCAAAATGGAAGATCGAAATTGTCGAAAGGAATCTTTGCTTCGATGGTAGAATCTTGGTTCGGAATATCAAAATGGATGTGAATCGAAAACTCTCCACACTCATTGAGACTGCGAATATAACACCTCGAATTCGATTGATGGGGGGTAGGGCATTTGTCACAATCAAAGGTCCGACCACTGATTATGCCCGTGCTGAATGGGAATTTGAAGTGATGAAAGAAGAAGTTCAGGATTTGGTGACTTCATTCAGATTCCCACATGTTATGAAAAATCGATATGAAGTTCCTGAAGAGAATGGGTTAGTATGGGAAATTGACTTCTTTGAAGGGGACAATCACGGGTTGGTAATGGCTGAACTCGAGGTTCCCTCTGTGGATCATGAATTTGTTCGACCCGAATGGTTGGGTGCTGAAGTTACCGAAGATAATCGATTTGGCAACGGCTCACTGGCACGTGATCCCTGGTGTGATTGGAATAAGGATGTTCCACATCTTATGGTGTCCAACTGAGTACCGCATCAACGACACGTTGGACTTCATCGTCGGTCAAAAGTGGCATCACGGGGATGCTGACTATATCGTCACAAACAGCTTCTGTCAATTCCAATGAGCCTCGTACACCTTGTGGATGGTCTGCATAAACTGGTTGAAGATGGCAGGGAATTGGGTAGTGGATACCTGTTGAGATATTCATTGAATCTAAGTGGGCGCAGAATGACTCTCTATCTGCTACCCGTACTACATATTGATGCCAAGCATGAACCGCACCGTCTCGAATCTTAGGAATCTTTACGTGTTCTAGAGCTGCAAAGGCCGCTGAATAAATTGTTGCAATTTCATTGCGTCGGGTAACCCACCCGTCAAGATGTTTGAGTTGTATTCGGCCGACACCGCACTGAATCTCTGAAAGTCGGAAATTGGTTCCGAGTACATCGTTTCGGTACTTGTCTAATCGCCCGTGATCAATGAATGTCGAGACCCGTTGAACCAAATCTTCACGGTTGGTTAGAATGGCTCCACCGTCGCCACCCACAGCCATGTTTTTGCTTGGAAAGAATGAGAATGTTGCGATGTCACCAAGAGAACCTACGCGTTGACCATTCAATGAGGCGCCATGGGCTTGAGCTGAGTCTTCGATGATTGGGATTCCGTGCTTTTTGGCGATTGCGAATACTTCTGCATCAATCGGTTGGCCATATAGATGGACGGCGATGATGGCTTTTGTTCGAGGGGTGATGGCAGCTTCTACCGCTGCCTTGTCAAGTGTGTAGTAATCTTCTTCAATTTCAACAAAGACTGGGATGGCCCCCACCAATGAAATGCAAGTTGCACTGGCAATGTATGTGTGACTTGGAACAATGACCTCATCACTATGACCGACATTAAGTGAATGTAGGGCTGCGATTAAGGCAACCGATCCATTGCTGCAAGGGGTTCCCGAAAGGGCCCCACAATACGCTGCCCATTCTGTACCAAAGGCCTTTGATTCTGGGCCTTTAATCCACTGGCCTGATGCAAGGATTCTATTCGCTGTTTCAAGCATTTCGTCGTCGATGAACATTCGACCCATGGGGACTCGTTCAGTGGTCATCTAGTGAGGCCGGGGGTGGAGCCCCTACTTGAGAAAGGTGGCTTCAAAATCGGCCGGATTGACCCCGTCGCTTTGATAAGAAAGTGGTTGGTCGCTGGATTGCTAATGCAGAGGTTGCCAAGCTTGGTCAACGGCGCTGGGATGAGGTCCCAGTCCTCAGTGGTTCGCAGGTTCAAATCCTGCCCTCTGCACCATACTTTTTCCAGTTACTGGTTAACATTTTAGATAATGTTTCCATTATTCGGTGTTTGTTGTCCTGTTTGCCGCGCGCGAATGGTTATGTGGCCTGTTCGTTCGGACTCTGTATGATGGGTGAAGAATGGGGTCATCGAAAGCGTGCCCGTGCTGTCGTTCGTGGGGTTTCTTCGAACTTTGATCAGGCTATTTCCTCCTACTTTGGCACCCATACCCCCGACCCGGTTTCCGCTCGTGAGGCGCATGCCGATTATGTCGCTGCTCTACGTGAACAAGGGGTGGAAATTGTGAGTCTCCCGGGATTGGATGAATATCCTGATTGCACGTTTGTTGAAGACGCTGCGGTCGTAGTTGCGGATTTTGCGGTTATCCCAGTCATGGGACATCCGACACGAGAGGGGGAGCAGGTGGCAATTCAAGAGTTACTTGGCAAAGATCTCGGTCTTATCCAAATGCCAGAAGGGGCCACGATGGATGGTGGTGACGTTGTCTTTTTCGATGATTGCTTTTTACTAGGTAAATCAACTCGGACAAATGCGGCAGGGATTGCCTTTTTTGAGCAGGTTGTGGGTGATCTTGGATATGGAACGATGACCCTTGAAGTTCCAGATTCTACCTTGCATTTAACGACTGTTTGTTCGTCTCCAAAACCAGGAATGTTGGTGGCTGCTGAAGGCCATCTAACACCTGAGCAATTGGCGCCGCTCGCAAACAATGGTGTTGAAATTTTATGGGTGCCAAACGAAGAAGCATATGCTGCAAATCTAATTGGATTCGAAAATGGGGTTGTGATCATTTCAGCTGATTATCCAATCACAAAACGGATTATAGAAGATGCTGGATTTACTACTCGAAGCGTTGACATGGCGCATATTCGGGCCGCAGATGGTAGCTTGACTTGCTGCTCTATATTCTACTGATAGGTCGCTATGCGACCTACGCACACACGTAGCGCGCGAGAGCGGTGGTTTCAACAATGCATGAGTGGTCCCGAGATTGATGCGCCGCAGCCCACTGTCGCTCCTGTTGGTCGTTCTCCTCTTGGGGGCAAGTGTGCAAGGTTGTTTTGGAGAAGGTGATGTTGGTTTGGCTTCTGCCAAAGATTTGGATATCTCACCCGAACCTTTGACTGGTGGCATTTTCCAAAGTGTGCATTTCCATGCAGACAAGGCGATGACTGTACTTATTCCATATCTGGTACTTCAACCTGAAACAGGATATGTTCAAAATGGAACCATACTCGAATTAAGTGCTGATCAAGAAGGGGAATTGACAATTTTAATTCCACCTCGTGCTAATACTTTTGCTGTGTTGATTGGTGAACCGGGTCGGGATTTCTTCCCAATTCGAGAGGGGAATGTTTCGTGGTCAACGTGGGCTTCGCAAGGAATGGTTGCAACGCGGGGTGTCGAAATTGTTGATGCTGAACAAGATGGGGGCTTACCTCAACTATCCAATAGTACTGAAACTGGTGGGGCAGTTTCCATTCGCTTTGCTGATATTACTCGGCCAATGGCTGCAAATGTACCTATCGAAGAAGGTGGAGCACATAGCACGGGATTGGTTGCTGGAAAGCGTACCTACGACACTCTTTCGTTCATCACCGACGACAGTCCGTCGCCATTAGATGTAGATTTGGCTGTGGGATACTTAGATCGTTGGGCAGGACAGGGTAACCCTGCGTACGAAGATGCTGCCAATTGGGTCAAAGCCACACTCGAATCTTTTGGATATAATGATGTTCGACATCATCGGTTTCAGTACACTGAAAGCAATCCTGAAGCGTACAATATCTGTGCTTACAAGCAAGGGTATGAATTCCCAGATGAATGGATGGTAATTGGATCTCACTTTGATATCGCGCCGATGGTGGTCATCAATGACCCCTCATCAGGAACACCCCGAGGATATGGGACACGGGTTGGAGCCTACGACAACACCGTGGGGACATCGGTCAATCTGAATATGGCGCAGGCTTTGTTCGATATACCGACCCGCCGAGGAATTGTGTTCTGTTTCTGGAGTAGTGAAGAAGGTGGAAAGCGTGGAAGTGAGTCTTGGGTGCATGATTTACCAGATGATATCACGATTACCAATTACATCAACATCGACATGGGGGGGGTGAATTGGCCTGGAAACGGTACTCCTTCGGATCGAACAGATAACAATGGAGGTGGTTCATATCCCGCAAGTTCAGAAAATTGGCCATTCCGCGTCTACATTGGCCCAGATACTGATGAAAATATCATCAACCAACCTGAAATGGTCTATCTCGCTGAATGGTTGGGTGGGGATGCGCTTGGTGTCGAAGAACAATTGGCCGTAATCAACGGTGAGCTGAAGGCGGCTTGGGCCGCAGCTGGTGAGCCGGGTGTCATCATCAACGAAGCGACAACAGCGCGTAGTGATCATGCTTCATTCCAAGAAATTGATACTGTGACTGTAGGATTTGGTGGTCTTGTCGATGGTTATGATTGCTATCATCAAACGTGTGATACTGTTGAAGAAATGGAATACTGGATGGAAAACGATTACGGCGCGGGCACGGAAAACTTAGTCAATTCAATCGATTTGATGACCTGGTATGGGACGATGATGTTCCTACATCTCGACCATCAGCCGGTTCTCAATTCCTATCTTGCTTAGCCTAGTAGTATGGATTTGTCAATCAAAGTTAGGTAGACAAGACCGAGGAAAATGGAAAGAAATGACCAGAATACTGGCGCAGACCAATCCTTGATTTTCCGGCCGTCAAGTGGGCCAAATGGCAACATATTGAATGCGCCAAGAATTGAGTTGGCAACCATCCAATAGAATACAATCGTACCCAATATACCATTTTGAATGAGGATGTATGCGGGCAAACCAATCCCCCAAAGAATCAGATTTGATGCTGGGCCGGCCAAGGCAATCATACCGTTCTGCCTTCGGTTTACATTGCCAGCGACCATAACTGCGCCCGGTGCCATGAACAAAAATCCGATGAAAAATGCAATGGCTACACCTGTTTTCAAGCCGGCTGGATCTGCCCTAAATTCGGCCCAACAACCATAGTGGCGTGCAACAAATTTGTGAGCCAATTCATGAATGATGAAGGCTGGACCAAATGCAACCAAGCCTAGAAGGAAAAATAATGGAACTGAAATGAGAAGGCTGGAGCCTAATTTCAACATTCCACCAAGAATTCCACCATGAAACATGAATGAAAGCCCAAGTGAGAATGCAGCGAGTGATATTGTAAGATCTCTAATCTCAGTTTTGGAAAAATGCCAGAATGATCCTGTATGCAAAACGGGGGCTGGTCGATATGCCTGGGTGTATCCTTGATTGAATGGACTAAACTGAACCTGAACAACCCTTGTTCCGGTTTGTTTACGCCAATTGCCATCATCTCTAACCTTGGAATGAGACGTTGGTCGTACGGACTTTGAAAAGGGGTCGTCCTCGACCAAATCTGTACGGGGTATGCGTGAATCTTTCATGGCCGCCATCACTTGGAACGAATGCTACCCTTTGAGGGTTCGTGGGTGGGGATGTTTCATGCGTAGGGTCTGTTCGTACCGTATTGATGTCACTGCCTCGGCGTGCGATGAGCGATATGGGTCTCGCCGTTTGTTGCTTGATGTGTGATGCGCCGGATGATGTAGGCTTGGCCCGTTGTAAATCTTGTATCACGCAGCATGGAAGGGTGCGCGAGCGACTCGCAAAGGGGGACGATGTAGTGTCGCGTTGGGGTCAAGAATTGTTGGCGATGATGTCGAATCCTCAA